>NZ_CAXIAK010000129.1:0-7115 GCF_964021665.1 uncultured Acidovorax sp. | reverse complement strand
ATGAGGGCCAGGGGGCGCAATTAAAGGGGCATCACTAGCATTCGCTAGAAGAGCCTGAAAATCGGCTCTAGCGCTCATGGGTAAAGCGCTAACAGCTATTTAATTGATAGCGGTACAGGTTGCCTCAGTCCGCCTCTCCACGAAAGCCGCCGGGCAAACTGCTCGGCTGCCCCATGCTCAACCACCCCACAGGCGCAACACCACCTGCGTGTACAGCGGAATGCCCACCAGGATGTTGAGCGGAAACGTCACCCCCAGCGACAGGCTGACGTACAGCGAAGGGTCAGCCTCAGGAATGGCGTAGCGCACCACGGCGGGCACGGCGATGTAAGACGCGCTGGCGGCCAGCACCATCAGCAGCGCCGCATCGCCTGCGGGCACCTGGGCCAGCCACGCCAGGGCCAGGGCCAGCCCGGCGTGCACCAGCGGCCCCAGCACGGCATAGGCCAGCAGCCACGGCGACTGCTTGCGCACGGCAGGCAGGTTGCGCGCTGTGGAAAGGCCCATGTCCAGCAGAAACAGGCAGAGCATGCCCTTGAACAGGTCGCCCGAAAACGGCTGCATGGCAGCCTTGCCCGCATCGCCCGTGACCAGGCCGATGACCATGGCGCCCAGCAACAGCAGTTGGGTGCCGTCGGTGAGGGATTCATGCAGGATCTTGCCCACCGACAGATGCGGCCCGGCCTTGCCCGCGGTGGCGGAGCCTGACGCACCCAGGCTGCCCGGGCCGGGCAGGGTGGCTGCACCGGAGGGTGACATGGCCACCATCTGCGCTGCATGGGTGGCGGGCACCGCCTGCCGCTGGCGCAGTGCGTTGGCCAGCATCACGGCCAGGATGATGGCGGGCGACTCCATCAGCGCCATGGCGGCGGCCATGTAGCCGCCATAGGGCACGGATTGCGATTCGAGGTATTGCGTGGCCGTCACAAACGTCACCGCGCTGACCGAGCCATAGGTGGCTGCCACCGCCGCGGCGTTGAAACCCGACAGCATTCGCCGCAGCAGCGCGTAACCCACCAGGGGCACCACCACGGCCAGCAGCACCGCCAGCCCCAGGCTGCTGGCCACGCTGGCGGTGAAGCCCGAGGCCGCCAGCGCAAAGCCGCCCTTCAGGCCCAACGCCATCAGCAGGTAAATCGACAAGAACTTCGAGATGGCCGCAGGCATTTCCAGGTTCGACCGCACCAGGCCCGCAAACACGCCCAGCGCAAAAAAAAGGACCGCAGGGTCCAGCAAACTTTGCATTCTTCTACTCCAAGGGGATGACTGGGGTGGATGCTAGAGAGGGCAGAGCGCAAAGTAAAATCGATTCGAATGCAATTATCTATAGATAAAAATCTATGAACATCACCTTTCGCCAACTGCGGCTGTTCCTGGCGCTGGGTGAAACCGGCAGCGTGAGCGCTGCCGCCAAGGTCATGCACGTGACCCAGCCTACGGCGTCGATGCAGCTGCGCGAGGTGACGCAGGTCGTGGGCGTGCCGCTGTACGAAGTGGTGTCGCGCCGCGTGTACCTGACCGAGGCCGGACAGGCCCTGGCCCGCACGGCGCGCGCCATTGCCGGGGAGTGGGATGCGTTTGAGCAAAGTATTTCGAGCGCCAAGGGCCTGACCAGCGGCCGGCTGAAGGTGGCGGTGGTGAGCACCGCCAAATACTTCGTGCCCCGCTTGCTGGGCAGCTTTTGCAAGCTGCACCCGCAAATCGACATTTCGCTGGAAGTGCTCAACCGCGACCATGTCATCACCCGCCTGCGCGCCAACCAGGACGATCTCTACGTGATGTCCATGCCCCCGGGGGATTTGCCGCTGGAGGACCAGATCCTCATGCCCAACCCGCTCGTGGTCATCGCCGCCGCAGGCCACCGGCTGGCCGCCAGGAAACGGGTGACGCTGGCGCAGTTGCAGGGCGAGCGGTTCATCTTGCGCGAGAAAGGCTCAGGCACCCGCATGGCTACCGATGCACATTTGCGCCAGCTGGGCTTTGTGCCCAGCACCGTGCTGGAGCTGGGCAGCAACGAGGCGATCAAGGAATCGGTAGAAGGGCAACTGGGCGTGTCCATCGTGTCCCGGCATGCGCTGGGGCCGCATTGGGATGGTCTGGCCATCCTGAACGTGCAGGGCTTTCCCATCCAGTCGCAGTGGCACCTGGTGTGGCCCAAGGGCAAGCGGCTGTCGCCCATTGCCGAGGTGTTTCGCGGCCACCTGATCGCCCAGGCCGCGGTGTGGATGCAGGGCCGCTGACGGGCGGCCGCTCAGCTCTTGGCTGGCGCGGGGGCCGCCTGCTTGGCGGCCACGGTCTTGCGGCAGGCGCTGAAGATGTCCAGCTCGGGCTGGTACGCGCCCGTCTTCACATCCAACAGACCCAGCACCGAGTGGAAGTAGTTGTCGTGTGTGATGCGCTGCTGGGCCAGTTCTTTTTGCAGGCAGGGTGTGGCCGTGCCCATGCGCGACTGCATCGCGGGCGAGAGCCAGGTGATCCATGGCACATGCTTTTGCACGTCAGGTGCGATGGAGTAGGGCAGGCCGTGCAGGTAGATGTTGTTCTCACCCAGCGATTCGCCATGGTCTGCTACATAAATCATAGCTGGTTGCGCTTGATTGGATTGCTTTCCAAGCCAGTTGAGCACTGAATCCAGAAAGTGGTCGGTTTCCACGATGCTGTTGTCGTAGGCGTTCACCACCTGCTGGCGGTCGCATTCCTGCAGCGCGTTGGATGTGCATTCGGGCAGGAACTTCTTGCGCTCCGGCGCTGAGCGCTTGGAGTAAGCAGGGCCGTGGCTGCCCATCTGGTGCAGCACCACCACAGTGCCGCGCTGGCGCTGCTCTGCGGGCAGGTCTGCCAGGCGCTGGTCCAGGCCCTTGAGCATGATGTTGTCCAGGCAGTCGCTGCCAGTGGGGCACAGTTCGGGGTCTTTCTGGGCCGAGGTGTTGGCGTTGGGAATGCGGTCGCAAGTGCCCTTGCAGCCCGATTGGTTGTCCACCCACAAAACGGCCAGGCCTGCGTGCTGCAGCACGTCCATCAGCCCTTCAAAGTTGGCGCGGCGCGCCTCGTAGCCATTGCGGCCCAGGTGCGAAAACATGCACGGCACCGAGGCCGCCGTGCTGGTGCCGCAAGCCCAGGCGTTGCCAGCGCTGATGAGGTCTGGCCGGGCCGCCAGCAGCGGGGTGGTGTCACGTTCGTAGCCGTTGATGCCAAAGTTGCCCGCGCGGCCGGTTTCGCCCAGCACCAGCACCAGCAGCGGCGGCTTGGACTGGCCTGCGTAGCTGGCACCCAGTTGGGCGTCGCGCCCCACGGGCAGGATGGTGCGCGTGTCCATGCGCAGTGGTTTGGTGGCAATGTTGCCCAGCGCATAGACGGTGTTGAGGGGATTGATCAGGTAGCGCAACTGGGTGTGGTTGCGCATGGTGGAGGCAAAGTCCTGGAACACCAGCAACACCGCACCCACGGCCACCAGCACGGCGGCGACGAAAAGCCCCGCGTTGTGCAGCGTGTGCCGCAGCGGTGCCACAGCGCGCACGGGTTGGCGAACCAGCCACGCCACTGGGGGCACGGCCAGGGCACCCACGGTCAGCGGCAGTTGCCAGTTCAGCAGGTCGCCCGCTTCCTTCACATCGGTTTGCAGCACATTGGTGAGCATGCTGGCGTCAATCGCAATGCCGTAGGCCAGCATGAAATAGGCGCCAAAGGCCGCCATCAGCACCAGCAGGCCAGCTGCGGGCTTGAGCGTCCAGCGCCAGGCCAGCAGGCTCAGCAAGGCGGCGTTGCCCGCAGTGACCAGCACCATGAAGGCCGCCAGGAAAGCCCAGCCGCGAACGCCGGTGTTACCGGGCAGGTGGAGCACTTCTCGCCACAGCGGCACATTGCACACCGCGGCCATCCAGACACTGATCCACAGCACGACCCAGGCGGGGTGCAAACCCTGCGCCGAGGGCTGTGATGTGGAAGAGGCGTGGGAAGCACCAAAAAATGGGGCGCGCGGCAGCAGCCGTTGCAGGATGAGGGGCATGCGGACGATTGTTGAAACCGCCACTTAACCCCACATTAAGAAACTACCCCGGCATGCGAATGTCCAGCGCCAGGTTCAATCCTTCGGCCATCGCGTATTTGCGAATGCGGCTGATCATGTCTGCGCTGAGCACATGCCCGGCAGACAGCAGCATCACCCCCTCTTTCGAAAGCAGATCCTTGCCCAGCACCATGCCGGGCTTGAGATGGTCGGTGCTGACGGGCTCGATGCGCACGGGCTTGGGCTTGACCTCTTGCGTGATGTGCAGGAAGACGTCCACCACCTCGGGGTCGAATTGCGTGCCGCGCCCGCGCTGCAAGATGGTGCGCGCTTCCGCTTCCGTGAGCGACGCGCCGGTGAGGTGCCCGTGCGTCATGTCGTCGTACGTATCCACCACCGCCAGGATGCGCGCGCCCCGCGGAATCTGCGTGCCCTGGAGTTGGTCCGGGTAGCCGGTGCCGTCAAAGCGCTCGTGGTGGGTGCGGATCAGCGTGGCCACGGTCTGGTGGTCGTCCAGCGCCATGAAGGCCTGCGCGCCCAGCACCGGGTGGCGCTGGTAGCTGGCCAGTTCTTCCGGGGTGAGCTTGCCCACGGGCTTGCTCATGATGGAGTCTGGCAAGGCCATGAAGCCCATGTCGTGCAGCAGCCCGGCCACAAAGATGTCCTGCACTTCGTCTTCGGGCAGACCCATGGTCACCGCCACCTTGCGTGCCAGGTTGGCGCAGCGCTTGCCATGCCCGGCCAGCACGCCGCTGCGCAGTTCCATCACGCTGGAAAAGATCTTGATGCTGGTGAGGTAGTTGCGCCGCAGTTGGTCGTTGGCCTGGCGCAGCTCGTTGGTGCGCTCTTGCACCCGCTGCTCCAGCCCGGTGTTCAGGGCTTTCAGCTCTTCGTTCTGCGCGCTCGTCAGGGCTTGCAGGCGGTTGCGTTCACGCTCCAGCTGCCTGCGCTCGGCCGCCTGGCGCACGGTCAGCCGCAGTTCGGTTTCGTCCCAGGGCTTGTGGATGTAGCGGTAAATCTGCCCTTCGTTGATGGCCGCGACTGTGGCCTTCATGTCGGCATAGCCCGTCAGCAGAATGCGCGCGGTGGCGGGCCAGCGGGCTCGCACCTGGGCCAGCAGGGCGGCACCGTCCATGCCCGGCATGCGCATGTCGCTCACCACCACGTCCACGGGCTGTTGCTCCAGCACGGCAATGGCTTGCGCGCCGCTGCCGGCTTGCAGCACCTTGCAGTCTTCGGCCCGCAGCACGCGCTTGAGGGCTGACAGGATGCTGGGCTCATCGTCCACGCACAGCACGGTCCACGGCTCAGTCGGTGGGATTGGTGGTGGGGCGGGCGGCCGGCTGGGCGCTGGCGCCGCAGCCTTGGCGGGGATCGGTGGGGTGTTGTCGGTGTCCATGGCTGCAAAAAGGGTGCGGGGCTGGGCGGTACTGGCAAAGACGCTGAACTGCCGTCAGGCGGCTGGCTGTGTGGCTGCTTCTTCGTGCTGGATGGGCAGCGTGACCCTGAAACGGGTGCCCACCCCCAATTCGCTGTGCACCTCCATGCGCCCACTGTGCTTTTGCACGATACCGTAAGACAGTGACAGGCCGAGGCCCGTGCCTTTGCCCACCGGCTTGGTGGTGAAGAAGGGGTCAAAAATACGCTGCAGGTTTTCTTGTGCAATGCCTGCGCCAGTGTCGGCCACCTCCACCCACACATTGCGGCCCTCGACTCCGGTGCTGATGGTGATGGTGCCGCGCTCAGCCGTGATGGCGTGGGCTGCGTTGACCAACAGGTTCATGAACACCTGGTTCAGCTCCGAGGGCAGGCACTGAACTTCGGGCAGCGCGCCGTAGTGCTTGACCACGTCGGCCTTGTACTTGATCTCGTTGTTGACGATGTTGAGTGTGGAGTCGATGCCCGCGTGCAGGTCCACGCTTTCCCATTCCTGGCGTGCATCCACGCGTGAAAAATCTTTCAGGTCCTGCACGATTTTGCGCACGCGCTGGATGCCATCGCGCGACTCGCGCATCAGGTTGGGAATGTCCTCTTTCAGGTAGTCAATGTCCAGATCTGCCTTGAGGCTGCGGATGCGTGCCAGTGCTGCGCCGTCGCTCACGCTCGCCTCGGCCTGCTCGTAGGCGTCCAGCATCTGGAAGAGGTCTTCCAGGTACTGCTCCAGGGTGCCGAAGTTCGAGAAGATGAAGCCGATGGGGTTGTTGATCTCATGTGCCACACCTGCTGCCAACTGCCCGATGGAGGCCAGCTTTTCCGACTGGATGAGCTTGCTCTGTGCATCAGACAGCTTGGAGTTCACCTCCTTCAAGTCCCGGTTGGCCTTGATCAGCTCGCCCACGATGGCGCGGATCTGCACGTCTGACATCTCGGCCAGCGTCAATTCCTGGGGCAGGGGGGGTAGTCCGGTGTGGGTCATGGGGCCTCCTTGGCGGGCTTCAGCACGGCATACAGATCGTTGAATTCGCTTTCAATGCTGGCCAGCAGCGCTGGTAGTTCGCTCTCTTGCAGGCCAAGTCGCGCCCACGCTGCGGGGTTGATTCCGGGCACAGCCTCGTTGGGGGCATCGGCCAGGTCCAGTGCGTGGGTGATGGCGTCGGCCACGTGAACGATGTCAATCAGCGTCAGTGCGCCCGAAGGCGGTGGGTGGTCGTGGCCAGCGATGGCATCGGTCACATCGCTGGTAAACCGCCAGTGGCGGCACACCCAGGACCCCAGTTCTGTGTGGTCAATACCCAGCAGCATGTACTCAGCATCGCAGTGGGGCGTGTCACTGGCCTCTGCCCAGGCGATGACCTGCGCGGCTTCCAGGGGGTGGTGGCTGTCTACCACCAGTCGGCCCACGTCGTGCAGCAGGCCTGCGGTGAAAGCTGCTTGCTCATCCAGGCCCGTGCGTTTGGCCAGTTGGCGGGCTGCGGTGGCGCAGCCAATCGAATGCCGCCAGAACGCATTCATGTGCAAGGACTGGCCGTGCAGCTTTTCGAACTGCAGGGTCAGCGCCGCGGCGATGACCAGGCTGCTGAGCTGGCGCATTCCCAAAATATTGATCGCATCACGAATGGAACGCACCCGGCCGGACAACCCGTAGAACGGAGAGTTCGCCAGATGCAGC
>NZ_CAXIAK010000128.1:0-7180 GCF_964021665.1 uncultured Acidovorax sp. | reverse complement strand
ACTGGAGATTGACCTGGAGGTCTACAAATGGCGCCACTTGATCGAGAACTTCTTTGGCAAGCTCAAGGAGTTCAAGCGCATCGCCATGCGTAGCGACAAAACGGATACCAGCTTCGCAGCGATGATCTATCTCGCAGCTGGGGTTATCAACTCTCGGTGATTCTCAACAGCCCCTAGGTTTTCCGTAAGGAGGGGTTTCATGCGCGTCAATCTGCCCGTCAGCACGCACGAATATGCGTTTCCCAAAGGCCAGACTCTGGTGTCCACCACCGATCTCAAAGGCCGCATCCTGTACTGCAACCCGATGTTCATCGAGGTCAGCGGCTACGCCAAGGAAGAGCTGCTGGGGCAGCCCCACAACATCGTTCGGCACCCGGACATGCCTGAAGAGGCGTACCGTGACATGTGGGAAACCATTGGCAAAGGCATTCCCTGGTCGGCACCAGTGAAGAACCGTCGCAAAGACGGCACCTACTACTGGGTGATGGCCAATGTGACGCCCTTGATGGAGGGTGACCAACCCGTGGGCTACATGTCGGTGCGTACGCAGGCTTCGCGCGATCAGATCCAGCAGGCCGAGCAGCTCTACAAGACCATGCAGGCTGAAAAGCAGGCCGGTGTGTTGGCGCACGGACTGCGCGCAGGGCGCGTGGTCAAGAACAACCTGTGGGGGCGCGTGAGCGGTGCGCTGCGCATGGGGGCGTTTTCCGAAATGCTGCTGGGGATGGGCGTAGTGGTGGCGGCTGCCGTGGCTGCCGCTCAGCTGGGTGGGCAGGGGCTGACTTTGGCCTCTGGCCTGGCATGGCTGGGCGTGGTAGCGCTGGCGTTGGGCTATTGCGTTTACATGCGCTCGGTGTTGGTGTCGCCGCTGCAGCAGATGCTCAAGTGGGCTAACCGCATGGCGGCCGGTGATCTGACCCAGAAGATCACGGTGTCGCGCGACGACGCGGTGGGGCATTTGCAAAAGGCGCTGTCGCAACTGAATGTGAATTTGATGTCCATCGTGCGTGATGCTCGTCAGGAAGCGGAGCACATGCAGCTGTCTACCCAGGAGATCGCTCAGGGCAACCAGGACCTGTCAGCCCGCACCGAGTCTCAGGCCAGCAACCTTGAGCAAACGGCTGCCTCGATGGAAGAAATCACCGGTACGGTGCGCCAGACTGCAGAGTCTGCCCGCCAGGCTACTTCGCTGGCCACGCAGGCCACTACGGCAGCTGAGCGCAGCAGCGAGGCCGTCAACAGCGTGGCAGACACCATGCACCAGATTCAGACGGCGTCGGGCCGCATCAGCGAAATCACGCAGATGATCGACAGCATCGCCTTCCAGACCAACATCCTGGCATTGAACGCGGCCGTTGAGGCCGCCCGCGCGGGCGAGCAGGGCCGGGGCTTTGCGGTGGTGGCTTCTGAAGTGCGCAGCCTGTCGCACCGCACCCTGTCGGCTGCGAAAGAAATTCGCCAGCTGATCGATGATTCAGCCAACAAGGTGCAAGAGGGCAACGTGAAGACGGATTCCGCCCAGAAAACCATGACCGAGGCCCTGGAGCTGGTGCGCCGCGTGAACTCGCTGATGAGTGAAATCCACGGCGCTTCCAACGAGCAGCTCAGCGGTATCTCGCAGGTCAATGCCGCCGTGGCTCAGCTGGACACCATCACCCAGCAGAATGCCGCGCTGGTAGAGGAAAACGCGGCGTCCGCCATGCAGTTGCAAGAGCAGGCCAAGTCTGTGGCCGACACGGTGCAGGTATTCCGCATTGATGGGTCTGCATCCACCAAGGGCCCGGGTGCCGTAGCCTTGCGCCGCGAAATGCGGGCGGCCTCTGCCCAGCGGTCGCTGACCGTCGATTAACCCGGCCGCTCGCCAGCGCAGCAGCCCTCGCGGATCTCGCGGCCGCTGCAAGCGTCAGGTGCTTTGCCGTACCGTCAGTTCAAACCCCAGGTTCACACAGTTGTTCTCTGGGGGGTGGCCCCGCATCAATGCCAGCAGCATGTTCGCGCCCGCCTCGCCCATCGCGGCACGTGGTGTGCGCACGGTGGTCAGGGGCGGCACCATCTGGTCGCTGCCCGCCAGGTCGTTGAAGCCGGCAATCGCCACTTGTGCGGGCACAGCAATGCCCAGCCGCTGGGCCGCCAGCAGGCCGCCCTGGGCCAAGTCATCGTTGCAGAAGAAGATGGCGTCTACCTGAGGGCGGGTGCGCACGATTTCTTCGAGCAGCGTAGCCCCCAGGCGTATGGAGGAGGGCTCGGGGCTGAGGATTTCCAGCTTGGCGTCGTACACGCCCGCATTTTTCAGGCAGCGCCGGTAGCCCTCCGCGCGTTGCAGGGTGCGCGGGTCCAGTTGCGCGGCCGCAAAGGCGATGTGGCGATAGCCGCGTTGCAGCAAATGCTCGGCCATGGCGCAGCCAGCATCGTGCTGCGAAAAGCCTGCGCAATACACACCGGCAGCAGCCGTCACTTCCATCAGGTGCACGCACGGCACACCACTGGCAGCAATCATCTGCCGCGCGTTTTCGGTGCGGTCAAACCCCGTCACCAGCAGGCCCGCAGGGCGGTGCGCGAGGTAGGTGCGCAGCAGCTGCTCTTCTTCCTGTGGGTCGTAATGCGTCACGCCGATCAAGGCTTGGTAGCCCAGCGGAAACAGCACGCGGTGTACGGCGTCCAGCACGTCCACGAACAGGGCGTTCGATAGCAGCGGCACCAGCACGGGCACCTGCACGCTGCGTTGGGATGCGAGGGCGCGGGCGGCGGGGTCAGGCACATAGCCCAGTTGTTGCACGGCGGCTCGCACGCGGTCTGCCAGTTCGGGGGCTACGCCGCGCTCGCCGCGTAGCGCGCGCGATGCGGTGATGGGGCTCACGCCCGCCGCCTTGGCCACGTCGCTCAGGGTGATGCGGCCGCTGGAGCGGCGTTTGGTGTCGGGTTTGTTCAAGGGTTTACCCTTAATGATGTTCTTGGAAGTCGATTTAGGATAGCGCTATCCCGCTGGTCGGGCAACTGTATTACGCTTGATTTTGGTCTTTCTTCGGCCAATCCTAGAGGTTCAGCGTACCTTGGTTTAGGGTGCGTTTTTTTGGTTTTGATTGGATAGCGCTACCAATATGTCTTTCGACGGATGTCCATTGTTTCTGGTGGTCATGGGCGTGGCAGGCTGCGGCAAGTCCAGCCTGGGCTTGGCGCTGGCCCAGGCCCTTCGCCTGCCCCTGATTGAGGGCGACGACCACCACAGCCCCGCCAGCCGCGCCAAGATGAGCGAGGGCATCGCCCTGACCGATGCCGACAGGGAAGGCTGGCTCACCACGCTGGGCCAGCTGCTGCAGGCGCACCCGCAAGGCGCGGTGCTGACGTGCTCCGCACTCAAAAAGGCCTACCGTGACCGGCTCCGTGCTGCCTGCCCCCCGCTGCGCTTTGCGTTTCTGGAGATTGGCCGCGCTGAGGCGGAAGTGCGCGTCAAGGCCCGGGCCCAGACGCATTTCTTTTCTGCCGCGTTGGTGGAAAGCCAATTCGCCACGCTGGAGTCTCCGGCGGGCGAGCCCGGCGTGCTGACCCTGGACGCCGGGCTGCCTTTGTCTACCCTTGCCCAGCAGACCTGTGCCTGGCTCGCCCTGCAGGAGGTTGCATGAATTCGCCCACCCCGGCGCCCGTGCACCCCGCAGCGCGCGTGGCGCACATCCTCATGGCACTGTGCCTGGGAACCATGGCCGTTGCCGTGTTCTTCAACGTGGTGTTGCGCTACGGCTTTGGCAGCGGCATTCCCGCCAGCGAAGAGCTGTCGCGCCTGCTATTCGTATGGATGGTTTTCATTGGGGCCGCAGCCGCTTACCCCGCGGGTGAGCACATGGCCTTCACCAGCCTGGCGGGCCTGCTGGCGCGCAAGCCGCTGGCTTTCAAGCTGCTCACGGCGGTGATTCGTGTGCTGGTCATGGCCGCCTGCGCCATGCTGGGCTGGGGCGCCTGGCAGCAAGTGGTGGTGGGCATGGACAGCCACTCGGTGGTGCTGGGCTATCCGGTGGCATTGCTGCCGCTGCCCGCTTTGCTGTGTGCCGTGGCGATTGGCGTGATGGCTCTGGTCGAACTGGTGCGCGGCAAGCCGCTGGACCTGGGCCACGGCGCGGAGGTGGAATGATGCTGGGAATGACGCCTGAAGCCATGGCCTTCGTGGTCTTTTCGGTGGGCATGCTGGTGCTGATGGGCACGGGCATGAACATGGGGCTGGCGCTGGTGCTCACGGGCGCTGGCATGGCCTGGGTGCTGGACTTTTGGGACACGCAGTTGCTGGCCCAGAACCTGGTGGCGGGGGTGGACAGCTTTCCGCTGCTGGCGGTGCCGTTCTTCATCCTGGCGGGGGAGTTGATGAACTCCGGCGGCATCAGCCGCCGCATCATCGACATGGCCCAGGCCTGGGTGGGGCATATCCGTGGCGGGCTGGGCTATGTAGCCATTGGCGCTGCGGTGCTCATGGCCAGCATGAGCGGCTCGGCCCTGGCCGACACGGCCGCGCTGGCCACCATCCTGCTGCCCATGATGCGCCAGCAGGGCTACCCCATGAACACCTCGGCCGGGCTGATTGCTTCGGGCGGCATCATCGCGCCCATCATTCCGCCTTCCATGCCGTTCGTGATCTATGGCGTGACGACCAATACATCGATCTCTGCGCTGTTTGTTTCGGGCATCGTGCCCGGCTTGATGATGGGCGCCGGGCTGATTTTTGCGTGGCGTTGGGTGCTGCGCGGCATGGACCTGCCCCAGGGCCAGCCTCTGCCGATGAAAGACCGCCTGCGCGCCACGGCCCGCGCCTTCTGGGCCATGCTCATGCCCATCATCATCATTGGTGGCATGAAGACGGGTGTGTTCACCCCCACCGAAGCCGCCGTGGTGGCCGCGTTCTATGCGCTGATGGTGGCGTTGTTCATTCACCGCGAAATGCGCGTGCCTGAAATCTACGGCGTGCTGCTGCGCGCCGCCAAGACCACGTCCATCGTGATGTTCCTGTGCGCTGGCGCCCAGGTGGCCAGCTACATGATCACCCTGGCCGATCTGCCCAATGTGCTGACGGCGTGGCTGGGCCCGCTGGTGGAAAGCCCGCGGCTGCTGATGGCCGTCATGATGATCGTGCTGGTGATGATTGGCACGGCGCTGGACTTGACGCCCACCATCCTGATCTTTGCGCCGGTGATGCTGCCCATTGCCGTCAAGGCAGGCATCGACCCTGTCTACTTCGGCCTGATGTTCGTGCTCAACGGCGCCATTGGCCTCATCACCCCGCCGGTGGGCACCGTGCTCAACGTGGTGGCCGGGGTGGGGCGCATCTCGATGCACAGCGTCATCAAGGGGGTGAACCCGTTCCTGTTGACCTACGTGCTGATCCTGGCGCTGCTGGTGGTCTTTCCGCAGATCGTGACCGCGCCGGTGCTGTGGATGCGTTGACGACGCAGCACTTTCTTTTTCCTGTGCCTTTCTTTCCTTTGCCAATGGAGACAACCATGAAAACTTTCCGTCGCACCCTGCTGGTCGCCTTGTCGGTGGCTGCTTTTGCTGCCTCGTTCCAGGCCGCTGCCCAAGACTTCAAGCCGCGCATCATCCGCTTCGGCTACGGGCTCAACGAGGCTTCCAACCAGGGCCGCGCCACCAAGCTGTTTGCCGAAGAGGTGGAAAAAGCCTCGGGCGGCAAGATGCGTGTGCGCGCCATCGGTGCGGCAGCGCTGGGCTCTGACCTGCAGATGCAGCAAGCCTTGATTGGCGGTGCGCAAGAGATGATGGTGGGCTCCACCGCCACGCTGGTGGGCATCACCAAAGAGATGGCGATCTGGGACACGCCTTTCCTGTTCAACAACGCCAAAGAGGCCGACGTGGTGCTGGACGGCCCCGTGGGCCAGAAGGTGATGGACAAGCTGCAGGAAAAGGGCCTGGTGGGCCTGGTGTACTGGGAGAACGGCTTCCGCAACCTCACCAACAGCAAGCGCCCGGTCAACAAGCTCGAAGACATGGACGGCATCAAGCTGCGCGTGATGCAGAACAACGTGTTCCTCGACAGCTTCAAGACACTGGGCGCCAACGCCGTGCCGCTGCCGTTCTCGGAACTCTTCACCGCGCTGGAAACCAAGACGGTGGACGGCCAGGAGAACCCTTACAACACCATCCTGTCGAGCAAGTTCTATGAGGTGCAGAAGTACCTCACGGTGACCAACCACGTCTACAGCCCCTGGATCGTGCTGGTGAGCAAAAAGTACTGGGATGGCCTCTCGAAGGCTGAGCAAAAGGTGCTGCTCGACGCGGCCAAGAAGAGCCGCGACTTTGAGCGCCAGGACACCCGAGCTGAAGCCGACAAGGCCCTGGCCGACCTGAAGGCCAAGGGCATGCAGGTGAACGAACTGCCCGCCGCCGAAGCCAACCGCATGCGCGAAAAGCTGGCCGCCGTGAACGCTGGCATCGCCGCCAACGTGGGCGAGGCCCTGTGGAAGGAAGTGCAGGGCGCTGTGGCGCAGGCACGCGCAGCGAAGTAACCGGGCGCATCGGAAGGTGGCCGCTTGTGGCCACCTTGGTATGCACATGCCCAATAGCCGCACAAAGGCCAGCGCCCTCACAGGGGCGCTGGCCTTTTGCTTGGGCGATGAGCCTGAGCGCGGGCTGCCCTGTGGCTTGGCAGTAGATGTGGATGTGGATGTGGATGTGGTTGCAACTACGGTTGCATTGCCAGCACAGATGGGCTGAAATGGCTGTGCGTGCTTCGCGCTCTACAGGGAGGTTGCCATGACCGTTGTTGCCGAGATCCTGAAATCCAAACCCGACACCACCGTGCACACCGTGCGCCCCGAAGATTCCGTGCTGGATGCCCTGCGCCTGATGGCCGAAAAGGGCATTGGTGCCCTGCTGGTCACGCAGGATGCGGGCCGCATCGTGGGCATCTTCACCGAGCGGGACTACGCCCGCAAGATCGCCCTGCTGGGCCGCACCTCTGCCGCCACCCAGGTGCGTGACGTGATGACCCCCGATGTGCTTTACGTGCGCCTGCACCAGACCAGTGAGCAGTGCATGCAGCTCATGAGCACCAACCGCCTGCGCCACCTGCCCGTGGTTGAAAACGACAAGCTGGTGGGCATGATCTCGATTGGTGACCTGGTCAAAGACATCATCTCCGAGCAGAAATTCATCATCGAGCAGCTGGAGCAGTACATCAACGGCG
>NZ_CAXIAK010000127.1:0-7393 GCF_964021665.1 uncultured Acidovorax sp. | reverse complement strand
AACATGATGATGTCCGCATCCTGCTCGATGGCGCCCGATTCACGCAGGTCGGACATCATCGGGCGCTTATCAGTGCGCTGCTCCACCGAACGGTTCAGCTGAGAGAGCGCAATCACCGGGCACTGCAGCTCCTTGGCCAGCATCTTCAAACCCCGGGATATTTCCCCCAGTTCGGTCGCACGGTTGTCGGCGCTGCCCGCGCCCGAGCCGCTCATGAGCTGCAGGTAGTCCACCACGATGAGCCCGAGCTTGCCGCATTGGCGCGCCAAGCGCCTCGCGTTGGCGCGGAGTTCGCCTGGCGTGAGGCCAGGGGTTTCATCGATGTGCAGCGACACTGTGCGCAGCTTTTCAATCGCCTCGGTCAGGCGCGGCCACTCGTCGTCCGTGAGCTTGCCGGTTCGCAAGTTGCCCTGGTTCACACGTCCAATCGACCCCACGATACGCACGGCCAGCTGAGCAGCGCCCATTTCCATGGAGAAGATGGCGACAGGCAGGCCTTCATTGAGTGCCACATGCTCGGCAATGTTCACTGCAAACGAGGTCTTCCCCATCGAAGGACGGGCCGCCAACACGATCATGTCGCCCGCCTGCAACCCCGAAGTCATCCGGTCCAGATCAGCAAAGCCTGTGGGCACTCCCGTCACGTCCGCCGGGTTGTCAGCCATCTCCTGCACTTTGTCGAGCAGGTCGATCACCAGCGTATCGAGCGACTGAAACCCCTGCTTGTTGCGCGAGCCTTCCTCGCCGATGGCGAAAATCTTGGCTTCTGCTTCATCAAGAATGCGCTCGACGGTCTTGCCCTGCGGATCAAACGCGTTCGTGGAAATCTCATCGCTGGCGGTGACCAGCTTGCGCAGGATGGATCGCTCCCGCACGATTTCGGCATAGCGACGGATGTTGCTGGCGCTGGGGACGTACTGCGCCAGATTATTCAAGTACGCCAGCCCCCCCACCTCTTCTGCCTTGCCCAGGCTGCGCAGGTGTTCAAACACCGTAATCACATCGGCGGGCTTGCTGGCATTCACCAGGCTCGCAATCGCTGTGAAGATCAGTTGATGCTCATGGCGATAGAAGTTGCTTTCGGTCAGCAAGTCTCCCACGCGGTCCCAGGCATTGTTGTCAAGCAGCAATCCCCCAAGCACACTGGACTCCGCTTCCACCGAATGGGGTGGAATGCGCAAACGAGCCACCTCACTGTCCTGAACATTGGGTGCTGCAAAGCCTTGGTCATCTAGGGGAGGAAAGACTGCGGACATAGGAAATTCTCCGAACGATGTCTGAATGCTCTTCCTCACACAGGCACATGACCTGCGGGGATAAGCCTGTGAGCAATCTGTGGACTGCAGGTGGGCAATCTTGTACAAATCAGGCCGATCCAATGACAAAAGCCGCCCGAGGGCGGCTTTGCTTGGATTGCCTGAGGGAAATCAGGCAGTTTCGCCGTAGACCGAAACCGTCACTTCCACCACCACGTCGGTGTGCAGAGCAACGCTCACAGTGCTTTCGCTCACGACCTTGATAGGGCCGTTGGGCAGGCGGATCTGAGACTTGGCAACCTTGTAGCCTTGCTTGTTCAGCTCTTCAGCGATGTCATGGTTGGTCACAGAACCAAACAGACGGCCGTCCACACCAGCTTTTTGTG
Source organism: uncultured Acidovorax sp. (assembly GCF_964021665.1). Classification (NCBI taxonomy): domain Bacteria; kingdom Pseudomonadati; phylum Pseudomonadota; class Betaproteobacteria; order Burkholderiales; family Comamonadaceae; genus Acidovorax; species uncultured Acidovorax sp. The sequence continues at coordinate 5,751 of NZ_CAXIAK010000127.1, read as the reverse complement.
TCAGCTTGATGGTGGTGCCAGCCAGCTTTTCGCCTTGGGCTTGGGCTTCTGCCAGCTTGGCGGCAGCAGCTTTTTCGAGTTCAGCGCGCTTGGCTTCGAACTCTGCCTTGGCAGCTTCGGTGGCGCGACGAGCACGGCCCGAAGGAATCAGGAAGTTACGGGCGTAGCCGTCTTTCACCTTGACGATTTCGCCGAGGTTGCCGAGGTTCACAACCTTGTCGAGCAGAATGATTTGCATGGGTTGTGCTCCTTAGATCTTGTGCTGGTCGCTGTAAGGCACCAGGGCCAGGAAGCGAGCGCGCTTGATGGCGGTGTTCAGCTGACGCTGGTAGATGGCGCGCGTGCCGGTCAGGCGCGCGGGAATGATCTTGCCGTTTTCGGCGATGAAATCACGCAGGGTATCGACATCCTTGTAGTCGATTTCTTCCACACCGGTCACTGTGAAGCGGCAGAAACGCTTGCGCTTGAACAGCAGGGACTGGGTGTTGCGCTTAGGGCGCTTGTCTTTGTTGAACTTCTTGAACGTGGCCATTGCGGACCCCTTGAAAATTAATTTTGTTGAATATCCTGGATGTGGAGCACTGCGTTTTTGCCGTTGCGCGGAGTGGCCAGAAAACCGGTGAAAGTCCAGAGACTTCCGATGTTCTGGCGTGCCAAGCGCTCTGCCATGGCTCCAAACGCAACCGCTTTCATAGCTGCCTTGACACTGCGCGGGTGACCTGCCTCGGTTTGCTGCGACTCATGCTCGAGCCGCAGGGTGATGGCGGGCAATCCGGCCGGGGTGTATCGCAAGGACTCTGCCTCCGCGATACACGCCGTCAAGACAACGCGGTTCTCCACTCCAAAGTGGATGGATCAGCGCTCGCCAGCCGCTGCGTACTCGGCTTGGCTGGCCTTGCGGGCCTCTTCGCGCTCAACAGTCTTCATCATGGAAGATGGGCCAGTTTCAGCCTTCTTCTTCTGGACAGTCAGGTGGCGCAGCACGGCGTCGTTGAACTTGAAGGCATGCTCCAGCTCAGCCATCACAGCCTGGTCGGCTTCGATGTTCACGCACAGGTAGTGGGCCTTGGCCAGCTTGTTGATCAGGTACGCCAGTTGACGACGGCCCCAGTCTTCCACGCGGTGCACCTTACCGCCGCCGGCGGTGATCATGCCCTTGTAGCGCTCCAGCATCGCTGGAACTTGTTCGCTTTGATCCGGATGGATCAACAAAATGATTTCGTAATGACGCATGCATACTCCTTTTGGATGAAGCCGCCCGCTGCGTCCCAATCTTTTCGAGATTGTGCGGTGTGGCAAGGCAAAGCCGGAAATTATAGCCTTTGGCAGCACACTTGTACACTCTGGCTGCTTTTTGCCTTTCCCATACTGGGCAAGCTCCTGGAAAAACAGCCGCTCCAAGGGCCAAACCAAGGTTCTTTTGCCCCCACGACTTGAAATTCAGCGAAAGCCCCCAAGCTCTCGCGCGTACTGTTTTATTTACAAAGACTACGACATGTCCGACAACAGCCAGAACACATCTTCATCAGCCGCCCCGTCCCCCGAGGAAGTGGAAGCCGCCATGGCCGCCAATGCCTCCGACGAGCTGGCGCGCCTGCAAGGCGAGTTGGCTGAGCTCAAGGCCAAGAGTGCTGAATTGGCAGACCAGTTCCTGCGCGCCAAGGCAGAGGCGGAAAACGCCCGCCGCCGCGCCGAAGACGAAGTAGCCAAAGCCCGCAAGTTCGGGATCGAGAGCTTTGCCGAAAGCCTTCTGCCCGTGGCAGACAGCCTGGATGCAGCCTTGGCCATCAAGGAAGCCACGCCCCAGCAACTTCGCGAAGGAGCAGACGCGACCCTGCGCCAACTCACCTCAGCTCTGGAACGCAACAAGGTGCTGGCCATCAATCCCGCAGCGGGCTCCAAGTTCGACCCACACCAGCATCAGGCGATCAGCGTCGTGGCTTCTGAGCAAGAGCCCAACACCATCGTGACTGTGCTGCAAAAGGGGTATGTGATTGCGGAGCGTGTGCTGCGCCCTGCACTGGTCACTGTCAGCGCCCCCAAATAAATTTTTTAAGGTAAATCGAGAGGGACGACTTGAACTAACGCAAGTTATCCACAAGTTACTAGACATCCAAACTATTCAAGCATTCGGAGAAAAATCATGGGAAAAATCATCGGCATTGACCTGGGCACCACCAACAGCTGCGTCGCCATCATGGAGGGCAACACCACCCGCGTGATCGAAAACAGCGAAGGTGCACGCACCACGCCTTCCATCGTCGCTTACCAGGAAGACGGCGAGATCCTCGTCGGCGCATCCGCCAAGCGCCAGGCCGTGACCAACCCCAAGAACACGCTGTTCGCCATCAAGCGCCTGATTGGCCGCAAGTTCACCGAAAAAGAAGTGCAAAAGGACATCGACCTGATGCCCTACTCCATCGTGGCTGCCGACAACGGCGACGCCTGGGTGGAAGTGCGCGGCAAGAAGCTGTCGCCCCAGCAAGTGTCTGCCGACATCCTGCGCAAGATGAAGAAGACCGCCGAGGACTACCTGGGCGAGCCCGTGACCGAGGCCGTGATCACCGTGCCTGCGTACTTCAACGACGCACAACGCCAGGCCACCAAGGACGCTGGCCGCATTGCAGGCCTGGAAGTCAAGCGCATCATCAACGAACCCACTGCCGCAGCCCTGGCCTTTGGCCTGGACAAGCAGGAAAAGGGCGACCGCAAGATTGCCGTGTATGACCTGGGCGGCGGTACGTTCGACGTGTCCATCATCGAAATCGCTGACGTGGACGGCGAAAAGCAGTTCGAAGTGCTGTCGACCAACGGCGACACCTTCCTGGGCGGCGAAGACTTCGACCAGCGCATCATCGACTACATCATTGGCGAGTTCAAGAAAGAACAAGGCGTTGACCTGTCCAAGGACGTGCTGGCCCTGCAACGCCTGAAGGAAGCCGCTGAAAAGGCCAAGATCGAGCTGTCTAACTCGGCTTCGACAGACATCAACCTGCCCTACATCACCGCTGACGCCTCGGGCCCCAAGCACCTGAATATCAAGCTGACCCGCGCCAAGCTGGAGCAGCTGGTGGAAGAACTGATCGAGCGCACCATCGCCCCTTGCCGCACGGCCATCAAGGATGCCGGTATCAGCGTGTCGGACATCAACGACGTGATCTTGGTCGGCGGTATGACCCGCATGCCCAAGGTGCAAGAGAAGGTCAAGGAATTCTTCGGCAAGGACCCCCGCAAGGACGTGAACCCTGACGAAGCCGTGGCCGTGGGCGCCGCCATTCAAGGCCAAGTGCTGTCGGGCGACCGCAAGGACGTGCTGCTGCTGGACGTGACCCCCCTGTCCCTGGGCATTGAGACCCTGGGCGGCGTCATGACCAAGATGATCACCAAGAACACGACCATCCCCACGAAGTTCGCACAGACCTTCTCGACGGCCGACGACAACCAGCCTGCCGTGACCATCAAGGTTTACCAGGGTGAACGTGAAATGGCCTCGGGCAACAAGCTGCTGGGCGAGTTCAACCTGGAAGGCATTCCACCTGCAGCCCGTGGTGTTCCACAGATCGAAGTGTCGTTCGACATCGACGCCAACGGCATCTTGCACGTGGGCGCCAAGGACAAGGGCACCGGCAAGGAAAACAAGATCACTATCAAGGCCAACTCGGGCCTGTCGGAAGAAGAAATCCAGAAGATGGTGAAGGATGCCGAGCTGAACGCCGCCGACGACAAGAAGAAGCTGGAGCTGGTGCAAGCCCGCAACCAGGGTGAAGCTGCCGTGCACAGCGTGAACAAGAGCCTGGCCGAGCATGGCGACAAGCTGGAAGCCGCCGAAAAGGACGCAATCACCGAGGCCGTCAAGGCTTTGGAAGAAGCTCTGAAGGGCGAGGACAAGGCCGCCATCGACGAGAGGACCACGGCGCTGATGGCTGCCAGCCAGAAGCTGGGCGAGAAGATGTACGCCGAGTCGCAGGCCGCGCAAGCAGCCCAGGCGGCAGGCGGCGCAGAAGGCGCAGGCGCCTCGGCCGGTGCCTCTGCCAAGCCCGCTGACGACGACAACGTGGTCGACGCAGAGGTCAAGGAAGTCAAGAAGGGCTAATCGCCCCTCGCGTTGACCCCAGCCGCCGCGCGGGGCCGAAAGAGCTTGCACACACAGGCTCCCAGGCTTGCGCGGCGTTCCTGTTCCAACCGGGCCAGAGATCACCATGTCGAAAAGAGACTTTTACGAAGTCCTGGGCGTTGCCAAAAACGCTTCGGACGAAGAAATCAAGAAGGCTTATCGCAAGCTGGCGATGAAACACCACCCCGACCGCAACCAGGGTGATGCAGCCAAGCCCGCCGAGGAGAAATTCAAGGAGGCCAAAGAGGCCTACGAGATGCTCTCCGACCCGCAGAAGCGGGCCGCCTACGACCAATACGGCCACGCGGGGGTAGACCCCAACATGCGCGGCCCCGGGGGTGGAGCAGAAGGGTTTGGCGGCTTTGCCGAGGCGTTTGGCGACATCTTCGGCGACATGTTCGGCCAGCAGGGCGGGCGCCGGGGCGCAGGTGGCCGCCAGGTGTACCGTGGCAGCGATCTCAGCTACGCCATGGAGATCACGCTGGAAGAAGCAGCGCGCGGCAAGGATGCGCAAATCCGTATCCCGTCCTGGGATTCGTGCGACACCTGCCACGGCAGCGGTGCCAAGCCAGGCACCAGCGCCAAGACCTGCGGCACCTGCCAGGGCTCTGGCACCGTGCAGATGCGCCAGGGCTTCTTCAGCGTGCAGCAAACCTGCCCGCACTGCCGCGGCACGGGCAAGATCATTCCTGAGCCTTGCACCGCGTGCCATGGCCAGGGCAAGATCAAGAAGCAGAAGACGCTGGAAGTGAAGATTCCTGCGGGCATCGACGATGGCATGCGCATCCGCAGCACCGGCAACGGCGAGCCAGGCACCAACGGCGGCCCACCGGGCGACCTGTACATCGAAATCCGCATCAAGAAGCACGACATCTTCGAGCGCGATGGCGATGACCTGCACTGCCAGGTGCCCGTGAGCTTCATCACGGCGGCCCTGGGCGGCGAGATCGAAGTGCCCACGCTGGCGGGCAAGGCGGCCATTGATATCCCCGAGGGCACGCAGGCTGGCAAGCAGTTCCGTCTGCGCGGCAAGGGCATCAAGGGCGTGCGCTCCAGCTACCCTGGCGACCTGTACTGCCACATCGCGGTGGAAACGCCGGTCAAGCTCACCGAGCACCAGCGCAAGCTGTTGCGCGAACTGGAAGAGTCCCTGAAAAAAGGCGGCTCACGCCATTCGCCCAGCGGCGAGAGCTGGACAGACCGTCTGAAGAACTTCTTCAGCTGACCGGTTTTCGTGCGCTGCACCAGCGCACGGCCAGGCGGCAGCGCTGTAGCCTCCACAAAAAGCGACCCGGTTTACGCCGGGTCGCTTTTTTCATGCATCGCCCCCAAGAACGAACCGCCAATCCCAAGTCTCATCGTTGATGACCATCAAGACTCCCCAAGGACTGAGCAGCGCCCCCGCTGAGGGCCATCTACGCAGCGCATACCATGGAGGCTTGCCGCAACGGGAGAAAAACACATGAGCGTGAGCATCACCTTCCTGGGCGGATCCGGCACCGTGACCGGGTCGAAATACCTGGTGCGCCACAACGGCAAAAGCATGCTGATGGATTGCGGGCTGTTCCAGGGCTACAAGCAGCTGCGCCTTCGCAACTGGCAGCCACTGCCCTTGTCGCCCCACGAGATCGATTCGG
>NZ_CAXIAK010000126.1:0-7786 GCF_964021665.1 uncultured Acidovorax sp. | reverse complement strand
ACACGGTGGCCAGCACGATGCCGGGCACGGCAAAGACGATCTTGATGTCATGCGCCTGAAGCCAAGGGCCAAACCAGCCCTGCGCACCAAACATCAGTACGTAGATCAAACCGGCCACCACAGGCGACACCGAAAACGGCAGGTCCACCAGCGTGGTCAAAAACGCCTTGCCTTTGAACTCGTACTTGGCAATGCACCAGGCCGCTGCCACACCAAACACCAGGTTCAGCGGCACCGCAATCAGCGCGGTGATCAGCGTGAGCTTGATGGCCGACCAGGCATCGGGCTCGCGCAGGCCTTCCAGATAAGCGCCAAAGCCCTTGCGCAGCGCCTCAGCAAACACGGCGGCCAGCGGCAGCACCAGGAACAGCAGCATGAAGGCCAGCGCCAACGTGATCAGCGTGTAGCGCACCCAGGGTGCTTCGGTGGTGCCCGCTTGTGCGCGGCGAACAGTTCGAGAGTTGGCGCCGCTCATGCTGGAGCCCCCGCGTGGCGTCGCTGCCAGGCTTGCAGCGCGTTGATGATGAGCAGCAGGATGAAGGAGATGACCAGCATCACCACGGCGACGGCGGTGGCGCCTGCGTAGTCGTACTGCTCCAGCTTGCCGATGATGATGAGCGGCGTGATCTCCGACACCATGGGCATGTTGCCCGCGATGAAGATGACCGAGCCATATTCACCCACGGCCCGCGCGAACGCCATGGCAAAGCCGGTGAGCAGCGCGGGCGTGATGGAAGGCAGGATGACCTTGGTGAAGGTCTGCAGCCGCGTGGCACCCAGGCAGGTGGCAGCCTCTTCCAGTTCCTTCTCGGCGTCTTCCAGCACCGGTTGCACGGTGCGCACCACAAACGGCAGCCCGATGAAGATCAGCGCAATCACAATGCCCGCAGGTTTGAACGCGAGCTGGATGCCCATGGGCTCCAGAATGCTGCCAATCCATCCATTGCCCGCCAGCAAGGCGGTGAGCGAGATGCCCGCCACGGCAGTAGGCAGCGCAAACGGCAGGTCCACCAGCGCATCGACGATCTTCTTGCCCGGGAACTTGTAGCGCACCAGCACCCAGGCAATCAGCAGACCGAACACCCGGTTGACCAGCGCTGCGATGAACGATGCGCCAAACGTCAGCCGGTACGACGCCAGCACGCGCGGAGCGCTGATGGCGGCCCAGAACTGCTCCCAGGTGAGGGTGAAGGTCTTGAAGATCAGTGCTGACAGCGGAATCAGCACAATGATGCTCAGGTAAAACAGGGTGTAGCCCAGCGACAGCCCAAAGCCGGGCAGCACGCGCTTGGGCGCACGCCGTCTGGCCGGGGATGCAGCCACAGCAGTCGCGGTGGTCATAGGTGAATTTGCAGCGAGATCGGCTTACTTGGCGCCAGGGGTGTAGAGCTTGTCAAACTGACCGCCATCGTTGAAGTGCACCTTTTGCGCTTCAGTCAGCGAGCCAAAGTACTTCGCCACAGTGAATTGTTTCAGCGGCTTGAAGGTAGCGGCGTACTTCTTGAGCACCGCTTCGGAGCGGGGGCGAATGGCGTGCTTGGCGGCAATTTCCTGGGCTTCGTCCGAGTACAGGTAGTCCAGGTAGGCCTTGGCCAGCTGGGCTGTGCCCTTCTTGGCCACGGTGCGTTCGACCACGGCCACGGGGTTCTCGGCCACGATGCTGACCGATGGGTAGATCGCATCGACCTTGCCGGCGCCGAATTCACGGTCGATGGACACCACTTCGGATTCGAAGGTGATGAGCACATCGCCCTGGTTGCGCTGCAGGAAGGTGGCCGTGGCATCACGCCCGCCCTTGGCCAGCACCGGCACGTTTTTGTAGAGCTTGCTCACGAATTCGGCGGCTTGCGCTTCGGTGCCGCCCTTCTCGCGGATGGCGCCCCAGGCGGCCAGGTAGGCGTAGCGGCCGTTACCGCCGGTCTTGGGGTTCACCACGATCACCTGCACGCCAGGCTTGATGAGGTCTTCCCAGTCCTTGATGCCCTTGGGGTTGCCGTTGCGCACCAGGAACAGCATGGTCGATGTGGTGGGCGATGCGTCGTGCGGGAATTTCTTGTTCCAATCCTTCGCTACCACGCCGTTGTCGGCCAGAAACTGCACGTCGGTGGTGGTGTTCATGGTGACAACATCTGCCGCCAGGCCGTCATTCACGGCGCGGGCCTGGGCGCTGGAGCCTGCGTGCGACTGGTCGATCTTCACGTCTTGCCCGGTGGTCTTCTTGTAGTGCGCAGTGAAGGCGGCGTTGTAGTCCTTGTAGAACTCGCGGGCCACGTCGTAAGACACGTTCAACAGCGTGTTCTGGGCACTGGCCAGGCCGCTGGCAGCCAGAGCCAAAGAAGCCAGGAGGGTCTTGAGTTTCAAAGAAGTCATGTCGCGTCGCTCGCAAAAAGCTGTAGATGTTTCATTGTCCCCACGCATTGCTTAAAACTCAAAAGAATATATTTTTGTTAATTAATCAGGATTTGGAATATGAAGCCAAGTATCTTGATGAGCAGGCTCCCTAGCGTCGCAAAAGTCCAATCCGTGGCGATGTAACCGACTTTTAATGAAAAGTGGCTCCAGCGCTCGTTATAAAAGCGCAAGCAGCTATCAATTCAATAGCAAAATCAACTCATCGCACCCTGCGCCAGTTCTTCTGCCGGCGTCGCCTGCGAGGGTGGCTCCACCTCCGTCAGCGATTGCAATAGCGCCCGGCCCAGCGGCCATTCGCCATGGCCTGAATCCACATTGATGTGCCCTGCGTTCTGCAAACGCACAAACTCGCTGCCCCAGGCACGCGCATAGGCGCCGGCCAGGCGGATGGGGCAGTACGGGTCATTGCTGCTAGCCACCAGAATGCTGCGGTAAGGCAGCGCAGCGTAGGGCACCGGCGCAAAGTCGCTCAGCACTGCGCGGCGCTCGGGGTCTGCAGGCGCCACCAGCAAGGCGCCACGCACTCGCGCTGCGGCTTCAGGCTTCATGTGGGCGGTGGTGATGCAGCCCAGGCTGTGGGCAACGATGACCACGGGGCCTGGTTGTTCATGCACGGTCTCTTCCAGCCGCGCCACCCAGGCAGAGCGGGTGGGCGTGTGCCAGTCGTCCTGCACGACCCGCCGGGCCTGCGGCAGCCGTTCGGCCCACAGCGTTTGCCAATGCCCAGGCCCGGAATCCCGCCAGCCGGGCACGATGATGATGGAGGTGGAAGTCACGGCAGTCCCTGCCCCGACCGCCCCGCCCCACCCTTTTGGCGGGCTGGTTCAGTGCGGTTTCGGGTTTGTGTGGTTGGAAGTCAGGGCTGATTTTGGGAGGGCAACGTTAAAACCCAAAAGAATATATGGCTTTTACTTAATGACCAAACTATCTTTAAGGAGGTGACTGCAGAGCCGTCCCTGAATCGAGCAAGAACCATGGGCCCAGAAAAAAGCACGCTGGGTTGCAGCGTGCTTTTGAAGTGATCCGCCAGGTTTTCGCTGGGGCGGCACCAGCGCTACTGGCGATGTTCAGCCAGTGGGCTTAAAAGCTTTCCCACTCGTCATCCGCCCCGCCCTTGCCTGATGCGGCGGGTGCTGCTGCGGGGGTGGGTGCGGGGGCCTTGCCGGCCGGTGCAGCCAGGCTGGCGGCTGGCTTGGATACCTTCGTTGCTGCCGGGCGCAGCGCACTGGCCGCTTTGGCGGCACCCAGCACGGGGCGGCTGGATGGAGCACTGGCCGCAGGCCCCGCTGTGGCACCGAACCGTGTTCCTGCGCTGTAAGCTGAGTCTTGCGCCAGTTTGAACACGGCCACGGCGTGGACCAACTCGCCCGCCTGGGTGTTCAGGCTCGCGGCCGCCGCCGCCATCTCTTCCACCAAAGCCGCATTCTGCTGCGTGGCCTGGTCCATCTGCGTGACGGCTTCTCCCACCTGCCCCACGCCTGCGCTTTGTTCGCTGCTGGCCGCGCTGATCTCTCCCATGATGTCGGTCACGCGCCGGATGGCGGTGACGACTTCTGTCATGGTAGCTCCTGCTTTGTCTACCAGCAGGGTGCCTTGCTCTACCCGCTCTACGCTGGCCATGATCAAGCTCTTGATTTCTTTGGCCGCTTCTGCGCTGCGCCCGGCCAGGCTGCGTACTTCGCTGGCTACCACCGCAAAGCCCCGGCCTTGTTCGCCGGCTCTGGCGGCTTCCACGGCGGCGTTGAGCGCCAGGATGTTGGTCTGGAAGGCAATACCGTCAATGACGCTGATGATGTCGGCAATCTTGTTGCTGCTGGCGTTGATGCCTTTCATGGTCTCGACCACTTCGGCCACAACTTCACCACCCTGGGCGGCGACGGTAGATGCGTTCATGGCCAGTTGGTTGGCGGTGCGGGCGTTGTCTGCGTTCTGGCGCACGGTGGAGCCGAGTTCTTCCATCGACGCAGCGGTTTCTTCCAGAGCGCTGGCTTGTTGCTCTGTGCGTGCGCTCAGGTCGTTGTTGCCCGAGGCAATCTGGGCCGAGGCCGAGGCCACGCTTTCCGAATTCTGGCGCACCACGCTCACCGTGCGCACCAGGCTTTGCTGCATGCGTTGCAAGGCGCTGAGCAGCTGGCCCGTTTCATCGCGCGAGTCCACCTCAATGGTGGCCGTCAGGTCGCCTGCCGACACGCGATCGGCCACCTCCACCGCGCGGGCCAGCGGCGCGGTGATGGAACGGATAAGCAATATGGCAGCAGCGATGGCGATAGCGATGGCAGCAACGGACACAACCACCGAAATGGTGCGAGCCGTTGCGAACGTTTGTGAAGCGCTTTCAGAAGCTGCCATGGCACCTTGGCTGTTGAGCTTGATCAGCGTGTCTAGCTGCTCCTTGATTGCCAAATACATTGGCCGAGACTCCTGGGACATCAAGGCGGCAGCTGCGGCGCTGTCGTTGCTGCGGGACAGGGCCAAGGCCTTGTCGTTGATCTGGACATACTTGCTCCAGTTCGCTAAGTAGTCCTCGTAAAGCTTTTTCTCAGCAGGGCTGCTAATGAGTTTCTCGTAGGAACTGCGCATTTCTGCGAGTTTGGCGCGCTGGTCAGAGATCTGCTTATCGATAGAGGCTTTTGCCGAGTCATCGGTCGAGAGCACGTGCGCCAAAATGGTCAGTCGCAGATCAGCAGACTGGGCCTGAAGAGCATTGACTGCTTCCACGCTAGGAAGCCAGTTGCCAGTGATGTTCTCGGTCTCATTGCGCAGCGACGAAAGTTGCACCAATGAGGTTAGCGCGAGCGTGAGCAACATTGCCACCAGCAGTGCAAACGCACCAGACAGGCGGGTGGAAATCTTTAAATTTTTCATTGAGTCCTCGTCAGTAGGTACTTGAATTTCGGAGTTACGACGGGCTCCCCACAAACGCCAAAAAGTCTACAGTAAGGATGTGACTTTTTGTAATTACGCCTTAGTTTTTGACCGCTGACAACTGACGTTTGGCGCTAAACCAACGTGCCGATGGCAAAAATTGAAAATCCCCACACCCTTACCTTCAGCCATGCGCAGCCCCGTAGCCTCATCACTATTGATAGCGGCTAGCGCCGCATCCACGGGCGTTGCCGCGCAGGCTGACCCAGCACAGCCCGCCAAATCCATCCGGCACAGGCCGGCTACACTGCCCCGGCGTACTGCGCACGGTGGCCCCAGCGCTGCCGTGTCTTGATCCCCCGCTGCGCGCGCCTGGCGCGCCATCCATGCCTTCTTGAGCACCGCCATGCTGAACCTCCTGTGGTTGGGTTTTTTCATCGTTGCAGCCGTGTCCGCGCTAGCCCAATGGCTGCTGGCAGGCCAGGCCCAGGTGTTTGCTGCCATGGTCGAATCCCTGTTCACCATGGCCAAGCTGTCGGTGGAGGTGATGGTGCTACTGTTTGGCACCCTCACCATGTGGCTGGGGTTTCTGCGCATCGCAGAAAAGGCTGGCATTGTGGATGCGCTGGCCAGGTGGCTATCGCCCCTGTTTGCACGGTTGATGCCCGAAGTGCCACGGGGCCACCCTGCCCTGGGCTTGATGACGCTGAACTTTGCGGCCAATGCGCTGGGCCTGGACAACGCGGCCACCCCCATGGGCCTCAAGGCCATGCGCGCGCTGCAAGAGCTGAACCCCAGGCCTGACACCGCCACCAACGCGCAAATCCTGTTCCTGGTGCTCAACGCATCGTCACTCACGCTGCTGCCGGTAAGCATCTTCATGTACCGCATGCAGCAGGGTGCGGCTGACCCGACCCTGGTGTTCCTGCCCATTTTGCTGGCCACCTCGGCTTCGACCCTGGCCGGGCTGCTGGCCGTGGCCGTGGTGCAGCGGCTGCCGCTGTGGCACCCGGTGGTGCTGGCCTACCTGCTGCCGGTGGCGCTGGTGCTGGGCGGGTTCATGGCGCTGCTCACCACGCTGAGTTCGGCGGCGCTGGCGCAGTTGTCGTCGCTGCTGGGCAACCTGACCCTGTTCAGCCTGGTGGTGATGTTTGTGCTGGTGGGGGCGTGGCGCAAGGTGCCCGTGTACGAAGCGTTTATTGAGGGCGCACGCGAAGGTTTCGACGTGGCCAAGGGCCTGCTGCCCTACCTGGTGGCCATGCTCTGCGCCGTGGGTGTGCTGCGCACCTCGGGGGCCCTGGGGTATGCGCTGGAAGGCATTCGCTGGTGCGTGGAGGCCATTGGCATGGACACACGGTTTGTGGACGCACTGCCCACCGCGCTGGTCAAGCCCTTTTCAGGCAGCGCGGCGCGGGCCATGCTGATCGAAACCATGCAGACGCAGGGCGTGGACAGCTTTGCCGCGCTGGCCGCCGCCACCATCCAGGGGAGCACCGAAACCACGTTCTACGTGCTGGCGGTGTACTTTGGCGCGGTGGGCATTCAGCGTGCGCGCCATGCGGTGGGCTGTGCCCTGCTGGCAGAACTGGCGGGCGTGGTGGCCGCCATTGCGGTGTGCTACCAGTTCTTTGGGTGATCGAAATTCAAGCGAAAACAGCCGCTAGCGCAATGTGTGCAAGCGCTACATGCTATCAAAAACATAGCAACCCTCACACCCAGCGCATCAGTCGGCGCGTGACCCCAAATCCGCAGCCCCCAGTTGCTTGCTGGTGGCGGCCAGGCGTGACACCAGCAGCTTGATGAAGGCCTTGTCAAACCGCGACTGAAGTTCCGCAGACGCCTCGCGCAAAGCGGGGTTCGGCACCTTGATGACCAGGGCATCCGTCTGCGCCACCGCCGTGGCGCTGCGCACCCGGTTGTGGGGTTGCAGGTACGTCATCTCGCCCAGCGTGGCGCCCGTGCCCAGCGTGCTCAGGTGCCAGCCTTCGCGGGTGATGCTGACCTCGCCTTCCACCAGCACATAGAACGAATCCCCGGGCAGCCCTTCCTGCAAGATCACCTTGCCTTTGGGCGCCCAGCGCCAGCGGCCCAGGCGCATCAGCTCCCACAGCGCCACGTCGTGAAAGTCGGCAAAGAACGGCAGCGCGCGCAGCAGTGCAAAGCGCTGGGCTTCGGAGTCTTGCGCCCTGGGTGCAGGCAGCGCGTGCTGCACCGTGAGCAAGGCGTCGGCAAAGTCGGCCCAGGTGGCAAACCGGTCTTGCGGCCGCTTGGCCAGCGCGCGCAGCAGCACGGCGTCCAGGTGCTCGGGCAAGTCGGAGCGCAGCAGCCGGGGCGGCGTGGGCACCTCGTGGGTGATGCGGTACAGGGTGGCAAAGTCGGTGTCGCCATCAAAGGGACGGCGCCCGGTCAGCAGTTCATACACCACTACGGCCAGCGAGAACATGTCGCTGTGGTGCGTCAGGTCCTGCTCCTGCACCTGCTCAGGCGACATGTACGAGGGCGAGCCCAC
>NZ_CAXIAK010000125.1:0-8158 GCF_964021665.1 uncultured Acidovorax sp. | reverse complement strand
GCCTCTTACCACTCTACCGAAGATTTGTGAGCTGGCTGTGCAGGTAAACACTGGGGCGTGCGGTCTTTTCCAAAAAAAGTAACGAAACACGCAGACCGTCGCACGGGTGCAACGGGCATGAAAAAGGCCGCGCATCCGCGCGGCCTTGCAGGGGATCAAAAAAAGCAGTGGGCTCAGCGCTCAAGCGCCAGCGAAACGCCCATGCCACCTCCGATGCACAAGGCCGCCAGACCCTTCTTGGCATCACGGCGCTGCATTTCGTGCAGCAGGGTCACCAAGATGCGGCAGCCCGACGCACCAATGGGGTGGCCAATCGCGATGGCACCGCCGTTGACGTTGACCTTGGCGGGATCAATGGCCAACTCTTTGTTCACTGCGCAGGCTTGCGCCGCAAACGCTTCGTTCAACTCGAACAAGTCCACATCGGCGGCGTTCCAGCCAGCGCGTTGCAGAGCCTTGCGGGAAGCAGGCACGGGGCCCATGCCCATCGTGGCGGGGTCCAGGCCGCTGGTGCCAAAGGCCGCAATGCGCGCCAGGGGCTTGAGGCCCAGCGCTGCGGCCTTCTTGGCGCTCATCACCACCACGGCAGCGGCGCCGTCGTTGATGCCCGAGGCATTGCCGGCCGTCACGCTGCCGCCCTTGTCAAACGCTGGGCGCAGGCCCGCCAGGGCTTCGGCACTGGTCTTGCGGTTGAGGTACTCGTCCACGTTGAAGACAACCGGGTCGCCCTTTTTCTGGGGAATGCTCACACCCACGATTTCGTCCACAAACTTGCCCGCATCCTGGGCGGCTGCAGCTTTTTGCTGGCTGGCCAGGGCCAGGGCGTCTTGCATGTCACGGGTAATGCCGTATTGCTTGGCGACGTTCTCGGCCGTGATGCCCATATGGTACTGGTTGTAGACGTCCCAAAGGCCGTCCACGATCATGGTGTCCACCATCTTCCAGTCGCCCATGCGCTGGCCGTCGCGCGAGCCGTTGAGTACGTGGGGCGAGAGGCTCATGTTTTCCTGCCCACCCGCCACCACGATTTCGCTGTCGCCCCAGGCCACGGCCTGGGCGGCCAGCATCACGGCCTTGAGGCCGGAGCCGCACACAGCATTGATGGTCAAGGCAGGGGTTTCCTTGGCCACACCAGCCTTCATCATGGCCTGGCGGGCTGGGTTCTGGCCTACGCCAGCAGCCAGCACCTGGCCCATGATGACTTCACCGATCTGGTCAGACGCCAGACCCGCACGCGCGATGGCTTCACGGATCACCACGGCGCCCAGCTCGGTTGCCGGGGTCTTGGCCAGCGAACCGCCAAACTTGCCCACTGCAGTGCGGGCGGCCGAAACAATAACGATGTCTTCCATGAAAGTCCTTTCAGTGTGAATCTCTTCTGCCCGGCGGCGCACCACATGCGCTTTGAAGGGCGAGCCTAAACATTCTCTCAGTCCTGCAAGTCAGGACTTTTGCTTAACGTAGCTGCCAGGGGCGGGCTCGATGGCCTTGAACTTGGCGCCCTTGCCGTAGGTCTTGGGGGCGGCAATCTGCTTGCCAGCGTGGGCCTTCAACCAGTGGGACCAGTCGGTCCACCAGCTGCCCGCATGCTCCGTGGCCCCTTCAAGCCATTGATCCAGGGTGGCGGGCAGCTTTCCATCGGCGCGAATCCAGTGGCTGCGTTTGTTCTTGGCAGGCGGGTTGATCACCCCGGCGATATGGCCCGAGGCCCCCATGACAAACCGCTTTTTGCCACGCAGCACCTGGGTGGACGCGTAGGCCGCATTGATGGGCACGATGTGGTCTTCGCGCGAGCCGTAGATGTACACCGGCAGGGTGAGCTGGCCCAGGTCCAGCTTCTCGCCACAGACGGTGAGCTTGCCCGGCTGCACCAGGTTGTTTTCCAGATAGAAGTTGCGCAGGTACCAGGCGTAGAAGGGGCCGGGCAGATTGGTGCTGTCGCTGTTCCAGTACAGCAGGTCGAACGGGGGCGGCGTTTCGCCCTTGAGGTAGTTGCCCACCACGTAGTTCCACACCAGGTCATTGGGCCGCAGAAAGCTGAAGGTCGAGGCCAGGTCTTGCCCCTTCATCAGCCCGCCTTTGCCCATTTGCAACTCGCGGAACTGCACGAACGCCTCGTCAATGAACACGTCCAGGATCCCGGTGTCGGCAAAGTCGATGAGCGTGGTGAGGAAGGTGGCGCTGGCCACGGGCTCTTGCCCGCGCGCAGCCATCACCGCCAGGGCATTGCTCAAGATGGTGCCGCCCACGCAAAAGCCCAGCGCATTGATTTGGTCAGCCCCGGTGATGCTCTGCACCACGTCGATGGCTGCCATGGCGCCGTCTTCCACATAGTCGTCCCAGGTTTTGTGGGCCAAGTCTTCGTGCGGGTTGCGCCAGCTCACCACAAAGGTGCGGTGCCCCTGCTCCACCGCGTAGCGGATGAAGGAGTTGTCGGGCTGCAAATCAAGGATGTAGAACTTGTTGATGCAAGGCGGCACCAGCAAAAAGGGCCGTTCGTACACCTTGGTGGTGAGGGGCTTGTATTCGAGCAACTGGAACAGCTCATTCTCATACACCACCGCACCCTCGGTGGTGGCCACGTTGCGGCCCACCTCGAACAGGCTCTCGTCCGTCATCGACACATGGCCCTGGCGGATGTCGTGCAGCAGGTTTTGCATGCCCTTGGCAATGCTCTCACCCTTGGTCTCGATGGCCTTTTTCTGCGCTTCGGCGTTAAAGGCCAGAAAGTTGCTCGGGGCCATGGCGGCCATCCACTGCTCTACGCCAAAGCGGATGCGGGCGCGGGTTTTTTCGTCGCCTTCTACCGCATCGGCCAGACCCATCAGCGTGCGGGCGTTGAGCAGGTAGGCGGCCGCTGAAAAAGCAGCCACGGGGTTCGAAGCCCAGCCGTCGCCGCTGAAACGGCGGTCTTTCACCTCGGGCGTGCCTTGCAGGCTTTGCGACCACAGCGCCTGCGCCTCCTTGAGGTACTGCTCTTGCAGGGCCTGCAGCTTGGCGGGAGACAACTGCACCGCAGGCACCTTGCCCGGGGGGCCACCCAGATCCAGGTTCTGGAAAGATTGCAGCGCTTTGGCCCAGCTGTCTCCAAATATCTGTTGGAATTGCTGGGCACCTTGGGCCCAGAGTGCTTCAGAATTCATGCTGCGTTCCTCAAAGTGTGGTCCGTCGGGCGGGCTGCAGGGTTTTTCACCCGCTCTGGTTCATTGTTGCCCAGCCCGCTGGGGTATGGCAACCATGATGGAGCGTTTAACCTACATACACACCAATGTACCTTGTCCTGATTGCATGGCTTTACGTCACTTTGATGATGGCAGTGGCGGAGGCCGCCAGCCCCATGGGCACCGTACTGGGCGCTGTCATGACGTTTGTGCTGTATGGCTTGCTGCCGATGGGCATCGTGGGCTACATCCTGGGCACCCCATCACGCAAACGCGCCATCAAGGCGCGGGAGATGGCCGAGCGGGCCGCCTACGAAGAAGCACAGGCCCAGGCAGCGGCAGCGCCTGCCTCAACCGCGCCAGATGCAGGCGGCCAGCCGCCCGCTGCCACCGAGCAAGGCCGTGTCGCGCCGATGGGAAAAGAACCGGGCTGACTGGGTGACCGTGCACCACGCTGCGCTGCTGTCATTGCCATAAATGCGCGTGACGCCCATGGCCTGCAGGCGCAAACGGGCCAGGCCCGCCAAATCGGCCAGCCATTTGCCCTGCCGGGTGGGCGACGGAACAAAGCAGGCGCTGTATTGGGGGCCAGCAGCGCAAAACGCCTCGCGCACTTCCGGGCCCACCTCAAAAGCCTGCGGGCCGATGCAAGGCCCCAGCCAGGCCAAGGTGCCGCAGGCTACCGCTTCAAAACTTTCTGCGTTGTTTGCTACATTTTCAATAGCTGCTTGCGCTTTATTGACAAGCGCTAGAGCCTGAAATCGCTCAAACAACGCACGCATGGCTGATTCCAGTACACCCACCCCGCCCTGGCCTGCCAGGCCCCGCCAGCCCGCATGAGCTGCACCCACCACGGCGCCACTGGTGTGGGCAAGCAACACCGGCAGGCAATCGGCCACCATGATGGTGCAGACCACACCGGCCTCGGTCGCCACGCAGGCGTCTGCTTCGGTGTTGTCGGGGGTAGAGGCGGTCAAGGCAGCCACGCCCGTGCCATGCACCTGGCTTAAAAACACAGGGCGGGCGCCCGGTGTGGATTGACCCAGGGCCGCCTGTAGGCGGGCGCGGTTGGTTTGCACCGCCTGCGGGTCGTCGCCCACATGCGTGCCCAGGTTCATGCTGGCATAGGGCCCCTGGCTGACACCGCCTGCGCGCGTGGTGCACAGGGCCTGCACGCCCGCCGGGGCAGGCCACTCAGGCACCAGCCAATCTGCGGGCAGCGCAGCGCCTAAATCGCCGCTCACGGCGCGTTGTCCGGACACGCCGAGGGCTGGGCCTGGGCGAATGCTGGCATGGCCATGCAGGCATCAAAGGCAGCCATGGTGAGCGGCAGACCATCGAGGTTCACGCCAAAGCGTTTGCCGTTGAAGATTTGCGGCACCAGGCAGCAATCGGCCAGCGTGGGGGTGTCACCCCAGCAATACACCGAGGGGGCCAGCCCCTGTGCCTGCCGCTCGGCGGCCAGCAGTGCCAGCTGGCGCTCAAAGGCCTCCAGGCCCTGGCGCACCCAGTGGTGGTACCAGGCATTTTTCGCGTCTTCATTGGCATGCAGGGTGCCGATGAGGTACTTGAGCACGCGGGGGTTGTTCAGCGGGTGGATTTCGCAAGCCACCATTTGTGCCAGCGCGCGCACCCGGGCGCGGGCCAAAGGCGTGCCGGGCAACAGCGCGGGGGTGGGGTGCAGCTCTTCCAGATACTCCATGATGGCCATGGATTGCGGCAGCACGGCCCCCTCGTCGGTGACCAGGGCGGGCACCAGGGCATCGCCTACCAGGTTGGCGTAGGCCGGGTCGCGGTGCTCGCCGCGCAGCACGTGCACCGGCAGGTACTCATAGGGCAGGCCCTTGATATGGAGCGCGATGCGCACGCGAAAAGAGGCGGAGGATCGGAAATAGTTGTAGAGCTTCATGGTCAAGCGCAAAGCGGATAAGGGGGGTTCTGGCGCAGGGATGGGGACGCCCCCAGCACCTCAGCGCCCGTGGCTTTCGGTGCCGGTGCTGAACACCAGTTTGGTCAGCAAGGCGTTGAGCTGGGCCTGTTCCTGCGGCGTGAGGGGGGCGACCAGCCTTTCCTGCACGCGCTGGGCGGCCGGGCGCATGCGCAGCACGGCGGCTTCGCCTTCGGGGGTGATCCACAGGAGCTTGCGGCGCCGGTCCTGGGTATCGGGCTCACGCCGCACCCAGCCGCGCGCTTCCAGGCGCCCGATGACCGAGCCCGACGTGGCGGCATCAAACGCCACACGGGTGGCCAGCGTCACCTGGTCTTCGCCCGGCTGTTCCAGCAGTGCGTGCAAGATGGCGAACTGCACGGGCGTCACCTCAAAGTCGGCGGCTTCTTCCATGAAAAGCGCCACCGAGCGCTGGTGCGCTCGCCGAACCAGGTGGCCCGGCGCGGTGTGTAAATCGAAGCTCTTGGGCATGGGCGCGAGTGTAGCGCCCCCCTGCCAACAGCCCGTGCCCGTGGCACACTGCGCTTCATGCGCCCACGGCTTAGCCTGCTTCGCTGGCGGGCGCGGCACTGTTTTTGGGCTGCGCACAGCAGCTACACCACAATGAAAGGCAGACATGAGCTATGTGTTCCCCCCCGCCCCCACCCCCAGCGTTCCTGTGGTGGGCACTGAAGCGCAATTTCCGGTGCACCGCATCTATTGCGTGGGCCGCAATTACGAAGAGCACGCCAAGGAGATGGGCTTCACAGGGCGTGAGCCACCCTTCTTCTTCATGAAGCCTGCCGACGCCATCGTGGTCGCCCCTCCCGGCGCCACCACAGCGCTGCCCTACCCGTCCCTCACGGCCAACCTGCACCACGAGATTGAGCTGGTGGTGGCCATTGGCAAGGGGGGCAAGAACATTGCGGCGGCCGATGCGCTCTCGCACATCTACGGCTACGCCGTGGGCCTGGACATGACCCGCCGCGACCTGCAAAACGACATGAAAAAGCAGGGCCGCCCCTGGAGCATTGGCAAGGGCTTTGACCACAGCGCGCCCATTGGCCCCATCACTCCCGCAGCGCAGGCGGGCGATGTGGGCAAGGCTGGCATCTGGCTGCAAGTCAACGGAGTGGACCGCCAGCGCAGCACCATTGCCCAACTGATCTGGAACATTGCCGAAACCATCGAGCACCTCTCCGCCGCCTGGGAATTGCAGCCTGGCGACCTGATCTACACCGGCACCCCCGAAGGTGTGGGCGCTGTGGTGACTGGCGACGTGCTGGAAGGCGGCGTGGACGGGCTGGGCAGCATTCGTCTCAAGCTGGTGTAATGCGCCGCGCGGCGGGGGTGCATCGTTGCCCCCGCCCACCGCGCCAGCAACGCCTGCCATATTCACTACTATTTTGATAGCTTGCTGCGCTTATCCATCAAGCGCTACAAGCCGATTTGACTCAAACTTCTGCATGACCTACCGCAGCCCCATCAAACACTGCCGCAACTGCGGCAACGCCGTGGTGTACCGCCTGCCTGACGACGGCGATACCAAGCTGCGCGCCGTCTGCCCCGTCTGCAACACGGTGCACTACGAAAACCCGCTGAACGTCGTTGGCACCGTGCCCACCACGCCCGACGGACGGGTGCTGCTGTGCAAGCGCAACATTGAGCCGCGCTGGGGCAAATGGACGCTGCCCGCAGGCTTCATGGAGCTGGACGAAACCACCTCGCAAGGCGCAGCCCGCGAAACCGATGAAGAGGCCGGGGCACAAATCCAGATGGGCCCACTGTTCAGCGTGCTGAACGTGCCCCGCGTGGGGCAGGTGCACTTTTTCTACCTGGCCAGCCTGCTCAGTGAAAAATTCAACCCCGGCTTTGAAACCATCGAAGCGCGCCTGTTCACCGAAGCAGAAGTGCCCTGGGACGAGATCGCCTTCCGCACGGTGAAGGAAACCCTGGAAGCCTACTTTGCCGATCGCAAGACCGGAACGTTTGGACTGCACTGCGTGGATATTGAGTGATTGACTGCCATTTCACTCCACGTCAGTGAGGTGCTTCGAGCGGCGGGCCGTGCCGCTCTTTGATCTGCCCGCATGAAGCAAGGAGCAGTCGCACACCGGCTTGGGTTCTTTTTCAGCCCCCCTCAGCCGGCACAGCCAGCGAAAGCCTCAAAAAAGTAGCATCCGGCAGTCCTTGAAAGAGGCGGCCACTACTACAGCAGCAAGCTGCAAAGCCTTCGCCGCTGCACCACGCCCGCCCTGCCGTTGGCAGGCGGCGAGCTGCGGGCGGGTGAATCAACCGTTCACGGTTCCCCGTCCCGCACGGGCCTGTCGGTCTGCGATGGCACCACCACACCCGGCACCGGGGTGGCTGCAGCTTCTGCAGGTGTCAGGGGCACGGGGCTGCCACCAAACACCGCCCCGCCCTGCCCCCCTTGGGCGCCGGGTGGCGGCGGGTCCGCATCGCGAATCACGGGCGGGAGCGAGCCTGGCGGCAGGGATGGCGGCAGCGGATCGGCACCTACCTCGGGCGGCGGGGGAACATCCCGGCCAAACAGATCACGCACCCAGGTGCGCACACCGTTCATGGCATCGCCCAGCAAACTGGGGGTTTCCTCGTCCACAAACCGGTCGCGGCCGTCCAGGGTGTTGGTGCGGAAGGCCTGCTGCAAAAAGTCGCCCACCATGGGCAGCGCGCTGTGGGCACCCTGGCCCCAGTAATCGCTGCGCAGGGTGATGCGCCCATCGTTGAAGCCCACCCACGCGCCCGCCACCACACGCGGGTGCAAGGCAATGAACCAGCCGTCGGTGTTGTCTTGCGTGGTGCCGGTTTTGCCCGCCAGGTCGGCCCGCAGGCCGTAGCGGCTGCGCAGAGCGGAACCCGTGCCCCGGTCGATGGTGCCGCGCATGGCGTTGCGCAGGGTTTGTGCCGCCTGCAGGGGCATGGCCTGCTCGGGCGCGGGCGGCGCAAAGGTTTGCAGCACCTTGCCGTGGCGGTCTTCAATGCTGGTGATGAGGATGGGCTCGACGTACCGGCCCGCATTGGCGATGGTGCTGTAGGCAGTAACCATTTC
>NZ_CAXIAK010000124.1:0-8179 GCF_964021665.1 uncultured Acidovorax sp. | reverse complement strand
GGGACGAAATCCTGCGGCTGGCCACCTCGATCAAGCAGGGCACGGTGACGGCCTCGCTGATGCTCAGGAAGCTTGGCAGCTACCCGCGCCAGAACGGCCTGGCCGTCGCCCTGCGCGAGTTGGGACGCATCGAGCGCACGCTGTTCATCCTGGACTGGCTGCAAAGCGTCGAGCTGCGCCGCCGCGTGCATGCCGGGCTGAACAAAGGCGAGGCGCGCAACGCGCTGGCCCGCGCCGTGTTCTTCAACCGCCTGGGGGAAATCCGCGACCGCAGCTTCGAGCAGCAGCGCTACCGAGCCAGCGGCCTCAACTTGGTCACGGCCGCCATCGTGCTGTGGAACACGGTCTATCTGGAGCGGGCCGCGAACGCCTTACGTGGCCACGCTCAAGCCGTCGATGACGGCCTGTTGCAGTACCTGTCGCCGCTCGGCTGGGAGCACATCAACCTGACCGGCGATTACCTCTGGCGCAGCAGTGCCAAGATCGGCGCGGGAAAATTCAGGCCATTGCGACCGCTGTCCCCGACTTAACCGCAGCACCCACGCTGCTGCTGGATCGGCGGGCATGGCACCGATCCGAACGAACAGAACACGCAGCAATCGCCCGGCTTTGGACGCAGCAGCGTATGGCAGGCCGGGCACTCGTAGTAGAACTGGCAAGCGTCCGTGGGCATGGTTTCCTTTTGTGCGTGGCCGCAGTGCGGACAGGTCAGCACGGATTCGAGGATGACAGTGCTCATCGTGGCGTCACTTCTGCACGGTGGACGGATAGCCTGCGTTCGTCGTGGCCTTGGTCAACGCCTCCGGCTGGGCCTTGTCGGCGTCATAGGTGACGATGGCCGTTTTCCTGTCGAAATCGACCTTGACGGCGCTCACTCCGGGCACTTTCTCCAGCGACTTCTTGACTGTGATCGGGCATAGCTCGCAGGTCATGTTCTGCACGGCCAGCGTGACGGTTTTCGGGGTAGCGGCCAGCACGGTGAGCGGTATGGCTGCCAGCAGAGCAATCAGCAGTTTGCGCATGGGAGTCTCCTTTCAGTAGAACAATGGGGCGAACCACGGCACGGCCAACAGGCCAAGCAGCAGCACGGTGACGATCCAGAACGTCAGGCGCTGCCGCTGGCGTGTGCGCGGATCAGCGCACGGCGTGCCGGGCGTGCAGACCTGCGGCACCAGATAGAGCTTGCGGAAGGCCAGTCCGAGAAACAGCAGCGTCATGCCGATGAAAAAGGGCCGGTACGGCTCCATCGCGGTCAGGCTGCCAACCCATGAGCCACCAATGCCAAGCGCCAGCAGGACAAGCGGCCCGACACAGCACACCGACGCGCCGATGGCGGCCAGTACGCTCGCGATCAACGAGCTTTTTTCAGTGAGTCGTGCCATGTCGTTTTCCTTGAACCTGTTTGCCCAACTGTTACTATAAATCCCGTACTTAAGTACGGAGTCAAGGGGAGTGTGATGGAAACAGTACTGACCATCGGCAAGCTGGCTGACGCTGCCGGTGTGAATATCGAGACGATTCGCTACTACCAGAGGCGCGGCCTGCTGGATGAGCCGCCCAAGCCACTCGGTGGGCATCGGCGCTATGCGCCTGAGCAGGCCAAGCGTGTGCGATTCATCAAGCGGGCACAGGCGCTCGGCTTCACGCTCGATGAGGTGGCCGCACTGCTGACCTTGGATGTGGCGCGCGCCTGCGGCGAGACTCAGGCGCTGGCCGGACGCAAGCTGGGTCTGATCGAGCAGAAGATTGCTGACCTCGCGGCCATGCAGCGGGTGCTGGGGGAACTGGTACAGCAGTGCGACGTGAGGGACGGCCATACGACTTGTCCGATCATCGACGTGCTGGCCAAGGATTGAGCGGGCAGTTGAGGACATGCACGGCCGCTGCAAACCGCTTACCGTGCTTTATTTTCCGAATTCTGAGACGACCCCGAACAGGCGGGGCTGGACATTCAACGGGCGCGGGCGGACATCGCAGCCCCTGCATTGGACGCCGTGGTGCTGCAGGACGTGCGAGACCTGACCGACCTCAAGGTCGAAAAGACCCCGACCTTCTTTGTCAACGGGCGCCCGCTATCCAGCTTTGGCCACAAACAGCTAGCCGACCTTGTGGAGCAAGAGGTCTCCAAAACCAAGAAATGAAAGCGGGACATTCAGTAAGCGCTCCGCAAGCCCACCGATGGACTTGGCGCGCGCTGACGAACGCTCAGTGGGAATGCGCATGCTCCTTGGTTTCTGAGCGGCTTGGCTTGGCGGCTGGCTCCACCCGTGTACCGCGAAGCAGACGCAGTCCGTTGGCTACCACCAGCAAGCTCGCTCCCATGTCCGCGAAGACCGCCATCCACATGGTGGCCGTGCCAACGACCGCCATCACCAGGAAGACGCTCTTGATGCCCAGCGCCAGGGTGATGTTCTGCCAGAGAATGGCGTGGGTGCGCTTGGATAGACGCACTGTCTCGGCGACGCGCTGCAGGTCATCGTTCATGATGACCACATCGGCTGCTTCCATGGCCGTGTCGGTTCCCGCCGCACCCATGGCAAAACCTATGTCGGCCTGCGCTAGCGCCGGCGCATCGTTGATGCCGTCGCCGGTCATGCCGGTGGCGCCATAGCGCTTTTGCATTTCCTTGATGGCATCGAGTTTGGCTTCGGGCAGCAGATCGCCACGGGCATCGTCAATGCCGGCCTGGGCAGCGATGGCCTTTGCCGTGGCAGTGTTGTCACCCGTCAGCATCACCGACGTCACTCCCAGCGCCTTGAGGTCGACGATGGCCTGCTTCGACGTCTCGCGAATGGTGTCCGCTACCGCAAACAGCGCCAGGACGCGCGATTCGTCCGCCAGGAGAGTGACCGTGCGGCCTTGTTTTTCATGGGTGGCCAGCTCCGCCTCCAGCTCCGGATCGCACAGTCCTAGCTCATGTATCAGTCGGTGATTGCCCAGCATCAAGCGCACACCATTGACCATGCCTTCGACGCCGCGCCCAGGCAAGGCCTTGAAGCTTTCTGCTTCTGGACCCTTTACATCCAAGCCCTGGACAATCGCCTTGGAAACCGGGTGGTCGGAACGAGCCGCCAGGCTGGCAGCCATCTGCTGGACTGCTGCCTCGTCACCGGCACCCCACACCTTCCACTTCACCAGCTTGGGTTTGCCTTCGGTGATGGTGCCGGTCTTGTCCAGCGCCACCGCCTTCAGAAGCCGGGCATCTTCCAAGTAGGTTCCGCCCTTGATCAAGATCCCACGGCGCGCTCCTGCGGCCAATCCGCTGACCACCGTGACCGGCGTGGAAATGACCAGAGCGCATGGGCAGGCGATCACCAGCAGGACCAGGGCCTTGTAGAGCGCCTCCAGCCAGGTAAGTCCCATCAGGAAAGGAGTGAGGACCGCCACCGCCACGGCAATGGCGAAGACTGCGGGGGTGTAGATGGAGGCGAACCGATCCACAAAGCGCTGCGTCGGAGCGCGCGTGCCCTGCGCCTGCTCAACGGCTTGGATGATCCTGGCCAGGGTGGTGTTGCTCGACAAGGCTGTGACCTCGAACTCCAGCTCACCAGTCTCGTTGATCGTGCCGGCGAACACCTGGTCGCCAGGTGCCTTGTCCACGGGGATGCTCTCGCCAGTCACGGGGGCCTGGTTGATGGCGCCATTGCCCTTGGTCACCTTACCGTCCAGCGGCACGCGTTCGCCCGGCTTGATGCGCACGGTCGCTCCGATGGCCACCGAAGCCACCGGTGTAGCGGTCCACGCTCCGTTGGTGCCCAGTACCAAAGCCTCTTCGGGCGCCAGTTCCAGCAAGCCCTTGATAGCGTTTCGGGCCCGGTCCACTGCCTTGGCTTCGATGAGCTCCGCAATCGCGTACAAAGCCATCACCATCGCGGCTTCTGGCCACTGACCAATGAGGAATGCGCCGGTGACGGCCACCGACATCAGCGCATTGATGTTCAGCTTGCCGCGCAGCAGCGCCGCAAGGCCTTTTTTGTAGGTGTCGATGCCGGCCAGCCAGATAGCCAGAGCGGCAATCGCCATGCCGGCCACTTTCCAGGCCATCTGGTCGGGCGCGAAGAACGAAAGTACCTCAGCCCCTGTGGCGAACACCAGCGCGGCCACCAAACGGGAGATGCCGCCTGCAAAACCATGCCCATGGTCGTCGCCTTCGGCGGATCCAGCCGCGTGTCCGCCCTCAGTTTCGCCGGCGCCTGCAACTGGTTGCGGATCGAAGCCCGCATTGCGGATGGCGTCGAGTGCCAACGGGTAGGTGCCTTCCTCTGCGTCGATCTTCAGCGTCCGCGCGCCCAGCTGAAAACCCAGAGAGCGGATCCCATCCAGAGGCTCCAGCGCCTGACGAATCTCCGCCTCCTCGGCGCTACAGTCCATCGTCGCAATGCGAAACACCCGGCCTTGGCTACCCTGGGTGTTTGCCGCAGTGGCCACGGGCTGTGGATCGAAACCCGCCTTGCGGATGGCATCGAGCGCAAGGGGCAAGGCGCGATCCTCCGCATCGATCTTCAGCGTGCGCGCGCCGAGCTGGAAACCCAACGAGCGGATTCCCTCAAGCGGTTCCAGAGCCCGCCGGATCTCCGACTCTTCGGCACTGCAGTCCATGGTGGCGATTCGGAACAGCTTGCCCTGGCCCGGGCTGCTTGTGGCTGCAGGGACCACTGCTGCGGTACTGGAACAGCCCGAGGAGCAGCAGGGGTCAACAGTGGTGGGAGGAGTGCTGGTTTCTGATTTCATAGACCAATTGGAAACCTTGAAGTGGCTTTAAAGTCAAGCAGCAATAGAAATATCGCTGCTTCGTCCTACGTAAATCGGATTCTTGAACGGGCCGCGCTACGTGGCAGCGTCACAAGCGATCCCAGTCTGTCGAAATCGCCATCAATTCGGGCGAATTTCGATTCCCACATTCGTTACCCCATTTTCTGACGATGCGAATGGCCTGCCCTGATGCATGCGTGCAATACCGCCTACTATGGCCAAACCGAGGCCATGGTTGCTCTGCCCATGGCTGCGAGCAGGATCTGCGCGGAAAAATCGATCAAACAGCTGCGGAAGTATCTCGGGATCGATCGTGCTGCCGTAGTTGGTAACACTGATCAGCACACAACCCTCATCGGTGGTTCTGAGGTTGATCTGGACGACTGAGCCAGAGCTCGCGTATCGAGTTGCGTTGCCGAGCAAGTTCGACAGGGCTCGGCGCAGCAACGGCACGTCGAAGGCGCCATGCGCATCACCAACCACTTTAGCTGTGAGACCTGCCTCGGACAGTGCGGCCTCGTGGTAGTCCAGTACGTCAGCAGCCATTGATGCAAGGCTCGCCACGGGGGCGCGGCGCGCTCCCACACCCCGATCCGCCTGGGACAGGAACAGCATGTCATTGACGATGCCGGTCAGGCGGTGCAACTCCTCCAAGTTGGACGCCAGCACCTCGCGAATATCCGCCTGCTCAGGGCGCAGCAAAGCCAGTTCATTGTTGGCAATGAGCGTGGCCAAAGGCGTGCACAACTCATGCGCCACGTCAGCATTGAAGCCCTCCATTTGTAAATACGCCTTCTCAATGCGCGCCAGAAGCGCGTTGAACTGATCGATCAGAGGCACGAGCTCAAGGGGCTGCTCGCCGCTGTCGAGACGTTGCTGCAGATTGTCAGCCGACACTGCGCGCGTCTGACTGGCCAGTCTTCGGACGGGCGCCAGGCCCAAGTTGACCAGGGAGAATCCGCCTAGCGATACAACGACGGCCCCACCGATGGCTGCGACCAGCAAGGTAAGAGCAAGTCGGTGCAACAACTGGTTGTCGGTTTGGATATCCAGCGACAGCTGAACGCGCAAGTTCTTTGAGGGAGTCTGGTCCGTAGTCTGTGCTACTTCGAACTGCCGTTGGCGCCATACCGTCTTCGCATTCTGGTTGCGGGTGTGGGCGTAGAGAACAATCCCGTCCGCCCGCGCGACTTCGAGCGACAGATCTCCGTGCCCAACAAGGAAGTCATCGAGTTTGTGCGCAAGGTCTTCCGAATCCCCATGCTCCTTGCCATCCACTAGCAAGTGCCGAATGACGTTTTCCTTTTGCGCCAGCGTTTCCTCTTGCCGATCACGAAAATTGAACTCGGTCACCAGATACACCATCAGACAGATCACCCCGAGTCCGGCAAAGCTCTGCAGCGCCAGCCACCACGACAACCGCTGGCGCAATGAGCGATGTTGGGCCAACGCCTTCATCCGTGGCGGTCCTCCATGACATATCCCATGCCGCGAATGGTGTGGAGCAGCGTAGTATCAAACGGCACATCGATCTTGGTACGGAGGCGCCGGATCGCGACCTCCACCACGCTGGTATCGCTGTCGAAGTTCATATCCCACACCTGCTCAGCGATCTCAGTGCGAGAAAGCACTTCCCCTTTTCTTCTCAGAAACAGAGTCAGGAGCAGAAATTCCTTGGCAGTCAACTCCAAACGCTGACCACGCCGGGACGCTTTGCGCCGTACAAGGTCCAATTCAAGGTCCGCCAAACGCAGTTGCGTGGGCTCTGCGGCATCCCTCGCACCATGGGTCCGCCGGAGCAGCACCTGAATGCGGGCGCTCAGTTCGGAAAACGCAAAGGGCTTGACCAGATAGTCGTCGGCACCCGTCTTGAGTCCCAATACCCGATCCTCGACGCTGACCCTTGCTGTCAACATCAAGACCGGCGTCTGCTTGGTCTTGCGAAAGGCTGTTAAAAGGCTGAAGCCGTCGATCCCTGGAAGCATCGCGTCCAAGACCAGCAGATCGTGCACGCCTTCCAGAGCCATGTGAAGGCCATCCACCCCGTTGTGTGCAACGTCCACCACGTAGCCGGCCTCTCCCAGGCCCTTGCGCAGATACTCGGCCAGCTTGACTTCGTCTTCGATGAGCAAAATTTTCATGCTGCCATTCTCGAAGAATCCGGCCTGTTCGTAGTTTACGAATTTGTTATCTGGCTGTTGGCGCCTTGTCGCACTCGGTTTTTTAAAGTATCCCTGTGTCGAAAGGCATAGTCCCGGCAGATCGCCGAGGGCTGATTTAAATCAAGGGACAACACCATGACCGTTCGCAAACCCCTCACGCTCACTTTGATTGCCTTCGCTATCGCGGCTCCAGGATTGGCATCTGCCTCGTCGCTGTACCATCCCGCCGACGGCGAAGTGGGCATGACCACCCATCCCGACCACATGCAGAGCACAATGTCCCGTGGCGATGTGCTTCAGGCTGTCGAAGTAGCGCGCCGGGATGGCACGCTGGCTACCCTTTCACGCGGGGGGGCGTTGCCTGTCAAAGCAACGGGCGCAATGAAGACCCGTGAGCAAGTTCAACAGGAATTTCTCAACATGTCTGCAGCTGAAAAGAAGGCTCTTCAGGACCTGAACGGCGGCGCTCGCTGATTTCTAAACCCAGCGCTCCGCAGCGGCCATCCACGCCCGAGCGCGCCCTTCATGACGCATGCTAGACTTCAAAAATGCGCCGCTTGATCGCCGTTCTTATGCTTGCATTGCTTCCGTTCCAGTTCAGCTGGTCTGCGGTGGCTGCTTATTGCATGCATGAGAGCTCAACCTCGCAGTCGCAGCATTTGGGGCATCACGAACACCAGCATGAAGCCAAAGGCGGGAATGGTCAGGCCGAAAAGTCCAGCCAGGGAGCCGATGCATTTGATGTTGACTGTTCAGTTTGCCATGGCGCGGGTATCGGGGCCTTGAGCTGGTCAGATGCAAAGCCAGCCTTTTCCCATGACAGCCGTGTGGAGTGTTCCCCAGGCCAGCGCCTGCTGGCTGTAACGCCCACGCCCCCTGACCGCCCTCAGTGGTCCGTCCTCGCCTGATCGGCGGGGGCATCTCACTTTTCTTTTTCAGTCTTGTCCGCCATCGCGGCGGAAGCAGTTGCGTGTGTTGCAGCTGAAGTGACTGACGAGTTGCCAGGCAGCTGCACGGTTGCCAGCCCGCCGATTCCCTCGTGTTTTGAAATCACTGGAGAATCGGATGTTCAAGGGTACTTACCTTCAAGAGATGCCGCACGCATGGCGCGGCGGTAGAAAGATCAAGCTCGCGGCAGGCGCCGCAGCTATATGGCTGAGCGCCTCGGGCGGTGCCTTTTCCCAGGGCCTACCACCAGGGCCAGCCGTTGGCGAACGAGCACCTCAGTCTGCTGCAGCGGCCGCAGCTGAGCCTTTGTCGCTGGC
>NZ_CAXIAK010000123.1:0-8530 GCF_964021665.1 uncultured Acidovorax sp. | reverse complement strand
ACATGGTCATGGGCGAACGGGGCATGGCGGACATGACCGAGATGGAGATGCCCATTCCGGACAACACCGTCCCCATGATGACCGGGGAAGGCCCCTTCGGCTCGGTGGAGATGGGTGGCATGTTCAGTGTCCTGAAGGTGCGCCGCGACCAGAAGCCAGGCGACTATAAGAACCCGGGTTGGTACAAAAACCCGGAGGGCACGGTGGCGTATGAGTACACCGGTCCGATGGCGGAGCCCGCGCGATTCAGCGCAGAGGGCGGCCAGTCCATGCCGCGCGTTCGCAAGCCTGCAACGCCGACCGAAGTCAAGGTGCGCAAGCCGACGTCACATGGTGCGCACTGATAAAATTCTTCCCTTCGTTTTTAACTGGAGATCATCCATGAAGTTCACGCGATCCACCTTCTACCGCCTGCTGGCTGCCGCCGCGCTGACCGCTTCGGGGGCCGCCATGGCCGCAGGCAACCATGCCGGTGGCCACGGCCACGGTGATGGAGAGGAAACCGCCATCGGAAAGCCCGGTGTCGCCGCCAAGGCCAGCCGCACGATCACCATCGAGATGAGCGACACCATGCGTTTCACTCCCTCGAACATTCAGGTCAAGCAGGGCGAGACCGTTCGCTTCATCGTCAAGAACGCCGGCAAGGTCAAGCATGAACTCAGCTTGGGCACCGAGAAGGAACTGCTTGAGCATCTGGAGCAGATGCGGAAATTCCCGGACATGGAGCACGACGAGCCCGGCAAGGTCACGCTGCAGCCTGGCAAGCAAGGCGAGATCGTCTGGCAGTTCACCAAAGCTGGCGGTGTGAACTTCGCCTGCCTGATTCCCGGCCACTACGAAGCTGGCATGAAGGGCCTCGTTCAGGTCAGCAAGAAGTAATACGCCACCGTAGAGCCTGGAACAAGAAGTCCGCGTCATGTCCAAGAAAAAGCCCCGAGCGCTGGGACTGGCAGTGCCCGCCATGCCGATGGGCTTACCGGGCACGAATGGGCCGGCTTACAGCGGTCGGCGCACCCCCTTCAAGCGCTGCTGATTCAGAAAGATGGATTAGCAGAAATTTTCAACATGTATTCGTAAGGTCACATCATGAACACCATCAAACAAATTCTTGCCATTTCCGCCGTGGCCGTGGGTATAGCGCTGCCCATGAGCAGCTTTGCCCAGGCAAGCATGGAGCCTGGCAAGACAGAAGCGGCACAGTCGGCGTCCCTGACCGATGGCGAGATCAAGAAAGTTGATCTGGACAACGGCAAGGTCACCATCAAGCACGGTGAAATCAAGCACATGGACATGCCCGGTATGACCATGGTATTCACCGCGAAGGACAAGAGCCTGTTGTCCAACGTGAAGCCTGGCGACAAGGTCAAGTTCATGGTCGTCAACGAGGGCGGGAAGATGGTTGTCACAGACATTCAGCCCGCTCAGTGAGAACACGCTGCTTTAGCGTGCTGTGTCGTCGCGGATGGATTTATTGATTGCTGACTGCGACGGTTTTGTAATCTGGAGAAGGAGAGCACTATGTCAAAAATTCACCATACCCTGATCGGGGTCTGTGTCGCTGCGGCCTCACTGAGCGTGATGGCGCAAGCCGCCGATGAGCACAAGGCCCATCACCCTGCAGGTAGCACGCAGCCCGCGTCCACCCAAATGAAGACTTCCGCAAAGCCAATGGGTACGGGGCCGATGGCTGGAATGGCCAAGATGGACGAGCATATGAAGTCCATGCAAGCGATGCACGAAAAGATGATGGCGGCCAAAACGCCGGAGGAGCGGCAGGCACTCATGGACGAGCACATGAGGCTCATGCAGGACGGCATGGGGATGATGCAGCAGATGGGCGCAGGCATGCAGGGCATGGGTGGCATGCAAGGTGGAAAGGGCATGTCCTCCAACATGGCCGAGCGTCATCAGATGATGGAAAAGCGCATGGAAATGATGCAGTCCATGATGCAAATGATGATGGACCGCCTGCCTGCCACGCCGACCAAGTAACGCACCCACCTGATTGCGAGTCACCATGAGCCATCAACACGACGGACACGAGTCGCCCCCCAGTTTCTGGAGTTCTCGATACGCCATCGGCTACGTGGCGATTGGTGCCGTGGCGGCGTATTTTTTGTTGACAGAACACCTCGCGCATGTCGTCGGGGCGCTACCTTTTCTCCTGCTCCTCGCCTGCCCGCTGATGCATGTTTTCATGCACGGCAGCCACGGTGGGCATGGTCACCATGGCCAGAGCAAGCCTGATGTGTCGAAGACTGCCGAATCGCGCAAAGAAGGAGATCCCCAGTGAACCACACCGAATCTGCTTATGGCCTGTGGTCGTTGGTCATCATCAATTCAGCGATCTTCATCATGTTTGCGTTCAGCTTTTTCAAGCCTGCAACGGCCCGTGACTGGAGGACGTTTGGCGCATTCGCAGCCTTCATAGTTGCCTTGTTCGTAGAGATGTATGGCTTCCCGCTGACGATTTATCTGATATCGGGCTGGCTTCAAACCAAGTTCCCTAATCTGGATCTGCTCTCCCACACCTCGGGTCACTTGTGGTCCACCCTGTTGGGCGAAAAGGGCGACCCGCATTTCGGCGTACTGCACATCGCCAGCTACGTTTTTCTGGGCTTTGGTTTCTACCTGTTGTCCACAGCGTGGAATGTGCTCTACCACGCTCAGCGTGGCCAATCGCTTGCAACAACAGGCCCCTACGCGCGCATTCGCCATCCGCAGTACGTGGCTTTTGTGATGATTCTGCTGGGCTTCCTGCTGCAGTGGCCCACCTTGCTGACCTTGGCCATGTTCCCTGTCTTGCTCCTGATGTACGGACGTCTGGCAATCACCGAAGAGAACGAAATGCACAAACAGTTCGGTGCAACGTACGACACATACGCCCAGCGCACACCCCGGTTTATCCCTCGCATGGGCAAGGCCCAGTCGACGACTGACTCGGTGTCAAAAAGATGATCTGGAATATTTCCCCGGCGGTATACGTTTCAATTTTTAGGAGTTTGATATATGAAAACGATTGATCTGCAAGTCGAGGGCATGAGCTGCGGCTCATGCGTCAAGCACGTCACGCACGCATTGCAACCGCTGCCGGGTGTCAGTGGGGTGGAGGTCGATCTCCAGTCTGGGCATGTCCGGGTGAGCGGGGAACTGGCGCAGGGCAGCGCCCCATTGTTGATGGCATTGACGGATGCGGGTTACCCCGCAAAGCTGGCCACAGACACGCCCATTCCCGCTGCGACCTCGCAGCCTAAAGCCTCGGGCTGCCACAGCGGCGGTGCGGGGGGCTATGGTTGCCGATGACGGCCACGGTATTTGATTCAGGGTCGACCGGCTGGGCGCGTCCGCGCCCGCACCTTTTGCTGGCAACTTTGAAGGAGCAACGCCATGGATCAGCCTGACAACGACTCCCATGCGCCATCGTTCTGGCGCCGCCCAGCCGGCATGGCGCTGGCAACGGCTGCCGTGATCGCTGGTTTTTATCTGCTGCGAGAGCACTGGGGCCATGTTCTGGGTTATTGGCCCTACCTGCTGCTGCTCGCCTGTCCGCTAATGCACCTGATGCACGGCCACGGCGGCCATGGTGGGCACGGCAACCATGCGCAGCCGCCACGGCGCACCAACAACAACAAGGAATAAGCAATGGACATGCATGCACACCACCATCACGGCAGTCACCCCCCTGCCGAGCCAGCCTCGCCAAAGGATCTAAAGGATCCGGTGTGCGGCATGACCGTTACGGAGCAGTCTGAACACAAATTGACGCACGAAGGGCGGCCCTACTATTTCTGTAGCGCCAAGTGCCAAGGCAAGTTCGCAGCGAACCCACTGCAATACCTTGTATCTACTGCACCCGAGGACACCGCGCCAGAGCCGGCCGGCACCATCTACACCTGCCCTATGCACCCCGAGGTGCGGCAGGATCATCCTGGAGTCTGTCCCAAGTGCGGCATGACATTGGAGCCCATCATTCCACTGGACGAGGAAGACAACCATGAGTTAAAGGATTTTCAGCATCGCTTCTGGTGGACGCTGCCATTCACAGTCATTGTCACCGTTCTTGCAATGTTCGGCCATCGTCTTGGATGGTTTGACATGAAGGTGCAAACCTGGGTTGAGCTGGTGCTTTCCTTACCCGTCGTGTTGTGGACGGGGTGGCCCTTCTTCGTACGCGGCTGGCAGTCTCTCGTCCTCCGCAGCCCCAACATGTGGACCTTGATCGGTTTGGGTACGGGCGCGGCCTTTCTCTACAGCCTCGTGGCTACCGTGGCGCCGGGCGTGTTCCCGGATTCATTCATTTCCATGGGGCGCGTGGCGGTCTACTACGAGGCGGCAGTGGTCATCATCTCGCTGACCATGCTGGGCCAGATCATCGAGTTGAAGGCCCGTTCGCAAACTTCTGCGGCCATCAAGGCGCTGCTCGGTTTGGCACCCAAGACGGCACGTCGGATCAATGCGGATGGCAACGAAGAAGACGTACCGCTGAACCATGTTCACGTCGGTGACCTGTTGCGCATCCGCCCCGGCGAGAAAGTGCCGGTCGACGGCGTTGTGACTGAAGGCAGCAGTGCGGTCGATGAATCCATGCTGACCGGTGAGCCTGTGCCGGTGACCAAACGCCTTGGTGACAAGGTGATTGGCGCCACGATGAACACCAGTGGCGCCCTGGTAATGCGCGCCGAGAAGGTCGGTGCGGCCACCATGCTGTCGCAGATTGTTCAGATGGTGGCCAATGCCCAACGCTCGAAGGCGCCCATGCAGCGCATGGCGGACGTGGTCGCAGGCCAATTCGTGGTCGTGGTGGTGCTCATCGCCATTGCCACCTTCTTTGTCTGGGGTTGGTTCGGTCCGGAACCTAGCTGGGTGTTTGGCTTGATTAACGCAGTGGCCGTCCTGATCATCGCTTGCCCCTGTGCGCTGGGGCTGGCCACGCCGATGTCGGTGATGGTGGCCACAGGGCGTGCCGCGACACAGGGGGTGCTGTTCCGTGATGCTGGCGCCATCGAAAAAATGCGCGAGGTCGACACGCTGATTGTGGACAAGACAGGAACACTGACCGAAGGTAAACCCGCTTTCGACACCGCAGTTGCCGCACCTGGCTATACAGCGGACGAAGTTCTGCGCCTTGCTGCCAGTTTGGACCAAGGCAGCGAGCATCCTTTGGCAGAGGCCATCGTCAGTGCAGCACGCGCCAAGGGCCTGGAACTGATCAAACCGCTAGATTTCGAATCTGGCAGCGGTATTGGCGTGCGCGGCATGGTCGATGGGAAGCATCTGGTGCTGGGCAACACCGCATTGATGCAGCAGGAGGGCGTGGCCACTGATGCGCTCAAGATCGATGGCGAGCGTCTGCGCAGTGAAGGCGCCAGCGTGATGCATCTGGCCGTGGACAGACAACTGGCTGGCATCCTGGCTGTGACCGATCCCATCAAGGCCACCACGCTGGAAGCCATTAGGACTTTGCACGCCAGCGGCTTGCGCATCGTGATGGCAACTGGCGATGGTCTGACCACCGCCAAGGCAGTGGGTGCAAAACTTGGCATCGACGAGGTGCATGGCGAAGTCAAGCCCGCAGACAAGCTGGCGCTCGTGGAACGGCTCCAGAAAGAGGGCCACATTGTCGCCATGGCCGGCGATGGCATCAACGATGCGCCTGCGTTGGCAAAGGCCGATGTCGGCGTGGCCATGGGCACGGGGACCGATGTGGCCATGAACAGCGGCCAGATCACGCTGGTCAAAGGCGATTTGCGCGGCATCACCGCCGCACGCGACATCTCTATCGACACCGTCCGAAACATGCGCCAGAACCTCCTGTTCGCATTCGTTTACAACGGCATTGGGGTGCCGATTGCGGCAGGCGTGCTGTACCCATTCACTGGGTGGTTGTTGTCCCCGCTGATCGCGGCGCTGGCCATGAGTCTGAGCTCGGCCTCGGTGATTTTCAATGCTCTGCGTTTACGGCGCGGAAAAAAATGACCCCGTAGTTCGGAGGAATGATGAAAATCTCCACGTCACCACAAATGCCTCGAACCTCTCAACGCACCACGGCGGTGGGTAAGGAAGCAGCGGTGCAATGGACGCACCGCCAGACAAAGGATCTACCACCGACCGTCTTGGATCATTCCGAGGAGTTGTTGAAGCCTGCGCCACAGGATGCGTCTAGTGGCATGAAAAGAGCAGCTGAAGCACCTTCGGCGCAGGACTATTTCGATTACCAGCGCGACTTCTTCGAACGCACCATTCTGTTCTGGGACACGCTTCGCCAGCGCGCGAACAACATGCTGGAGCACGAGCGAGCCGGATTGCCGCCGCTTCTGGACTTCAAGTATGAAACGCTGTTGGACGCGCGCAGCTTCGAACGGTCCGTCAACTATGCACTGCTGCGCATCACGGAAATCGACGGGCATTGCTGGGACGACTGCGTCGATCCTGACAAACCTCCGGTCATTGTTGTCGATCCACGCGCCGGCCATGGCCCTGGGATCGGCGGCTTCAAGCGCGACTCCGAAGTCGGGATGGCCATGCGCGAAGGCCATCCGGTTTATTTCGTGATCTTCTTTCCCGAGCCGACTCTGGGGCAGACCCTGGCAGACGTGTTGCATGTGCTGCGGCGTTTCGCCGAAGAAGTTGCGCAACGCCATCCTGGCAATCCTCCTGTGCTTTATGGCAACTGCCAGGCCGGGTGGGCGCTGACGCTGCTGTCCGCAGACTGCGCCGGTCTGGTCGGACCGGTGGTGCTCAATGGCTCACCCTTGTCATATTGGGCTGGCGAGTCCGGTGTCAATCCGATGCGTCTTTCCGGAGGGCTCCTTGGCGGCAGCTGGTTGGCGCATCTGACGGCCGACCTGGGCAATGGCCGCTTCGATGGAGCCTGGCTGGCGCAGAATTTCGAGAACCTCAAGCCCGAAAAGGCTGTTTGGGAGAAGTACGCCCAACTCTTCACCAACGTCGACAGTGAGCAGGCGCGTTTTCTGGAGTTCGAGCGTTGGTGGAACGGTTTTTATTTCCTGAGTCGGGAAGAGATCCTTGCGATTGTTGAAAACCTGTTCATCGGCAACCAGCTTGAACAGGGTCTTTTCCAGATTTGCCAGGGTTGCACTGCTGACCTCAGGCGGATCAGGAATCCAATCGTCATCTTTGCGTCCTACGGCGACAACATTACGCCACCACACCAGGCGCTCGGATGGATTCCGGCAGTCTACAAAGACACCGAGGATCTCAAGCAGGCCGGACAGCGCATCGTCTACCTCACGAACCCGCACGTCGGCCATCTCGGCATTTTTGTCTCCGCCGGGGTGGCGCGTCTGGAGCACCGGGCGATCCTGGAGAGCCTGGCTGAGATTGAGGCGCTGGCCCCGGGCCTCTATGAAATGAAGATCGACAACCCGTCGGGTGACCCGGACTGCCATAAGCCCACCTACAGCATCCGCTTTGAACCCCGTCAGGTTGAAGACCTGAAAACGGATTACCCGCAGGAAGCTTTTGAGCGGGTGAAACAGGTCTCGATATTCAACGAGGCGCTTTACCGGGCATTCGTCAGTCCTTGGGCGCAAGCGCTGTCCACACCCTGGACAGCCCAAATGCTCAAGTGGCTCCATCCGATGCGCACCAGTCGGTATTTGCTCTCGGAAACGTTCAGTCCGTGGATGCGCGGCGTTGCCTTGCTGGCCGAGCCGCTTGGCAAGAACCGCCAGCCGCTTGCGCCGCGTCACCCGTGGATCGAGCGTGAGCGTGAAGCTGCAGGGGAAGTGACCCATGCGCTGGGAAGGCTGCGCGAAGGCCGAGACGCTGCGAGCGAGCAGGCGTTTCGCCTGATGTTTCAAAACCCTGTCTTGTTCGCAGGCGTCCTGGGGATGATGGGTAAAGAGGGTGGCAACGGTAATCCAGTGCGCCCCAACGCCGACTGAGCCCTGATAGAAGTTTTATTTTCCAACCAAGAGAGATCATGATGACAAGAAAAAACAACTGGCTTTTGACAGCGGTGCAGATGGGCCTATTGGCCTGATCCGGCGCCACCTTGGCCGCCGACAAGGTGTATGTGGCCAACGAGGGGGCTGACACGGTGAGCGTGCTCGATGCTGCGTCGTTCAAGACACTGGCAAGCGTGCGCGTCGGCAAGGCACCGCACAACGTACAGGTATCGCCCGACGGCAAGGTCGTATGGGTGACCAATAACGGGGAGCCTGCTCAAACGGCCGACGCGTCGGAGCACAAGGAGATGGCCCAAGGCAGCCACGATGCGATGGGAAAGCCCGGCGCGGTTTGGGCCATCGATACCGCGACTAACGCAGTCGTCGCCAAGGTGCCGGTTGGCATGCACCCGGCCCATGTGGTGGTGTCGCCCGACGGCCGCTTCGCCTACATCACCAACGGCGGCGACAACACGGTCAGTGCCGGGTCGGGCTACGACCGGGTCACGGCAGGCTCCGGCGACGACCGTCTGGTCGTCGGCGACGGACGCAACACGGTGGATGCCGGTTCCGGCGACAACTATGTGAGTGCCGGCTGCGGCCGGGACACGATCTCCGGG
>NZ_CAXIAK010000122.1:0-8579 GCF_964021665.1 uncultured Acidovorax sp. | reverse complement strand
GGGGGGCGCCACCACGCACACATCGTCGCCTACGGTGGGTGGCGTTGTAGTCTCTGCGCCCTGCTGTCCCCAGCCTGATCGCCACTGCCACGCGGCCGTGGCTGCAGTGCCCAGCAGCAGCGCAGCGACGGCCATGCGCCGGGTGGGCTGCGGGCCGCGGGCTGCGGGTGGGCAGGATGGCTGCGAGAGCATGGTTACATCCGCGTGTCGTGCAGCGCGCCGCCGCTCAGGTCCACCATGGCGGGCGTGATTTCAGCGAAGCGCAGCACCTTGCCGCCGTATTCGCCTGCAAACTTCTTCGCGTCGGCCTCTTGCGCAAAGCTGCCGATGGTTGGGCCCATCGAGCCATGGCGCTTGCCGCCCACCACATACACCGCTGTCTTGGCGTCAATCCAGTGGCCCTTGGGGGCATTCCAGTCGGCCTGGCCCATGTCCTGCACGTACACCGCCTGGGCGGCCCGCACTTGTTCGCCTGCCAGCAGGGTGGCAAACAATTCCACTGTGTCGCAGAAGAACGAGGGCTTGTCTTGCCCCGCAAAGCGCACCTGCGCCTTGGGGCCAGGGTAGTCGGCCAGCAGCATGCCGTCCAGCTCGCAACTGGTGGCACCGTCGATTTCCACGGGCTTGAGGGATTGGGCGCTGCTGTTGTCGGCCTGGCTGCAACCGGTCAGGCCAGTAAGGCCTGTGATGGCGCCGATGGAGGCAAGGGCGGCCCAGCCCAGCATGTGGCGCCGGGTGGCGCAGCCGCATTGGGGGTGGTAAGGATGGGTCATGGTTTGAATCTCCAGCTCGCCAGGCCAAGTGGCACCACAATCCAGGCCGCCATCACCGAGCCCATCAGCCATGGCTTGGCCAGGGCAGGGGGCACGATGCTGGTGAGCCCGTACAGGGTGCGCACGTCTTCCAGCGAGAACACGTTGAGGATGCGGAAAACGTCTGCGGGGTTGAGCAGCAGCAGGTAGGCCATGGCCGCACCGCCGTGGCTGCCGCCCGTGGCCACCAGGGCACCGAGCAGCAACAAATCAAACACCAGCACAAAGAAGAACCAGGTGGCAATGGCCAGGCCCGAGGCGCGCGTGCGCTCATGGGTCAGGACGGACAGCAGCACGGCCAGGCTCAAGAAGGCCAGACCCAGCAGCACCGAACTGACCATGAAGCCGCCGTAGTGGAACAGACCCGCCCAGTTGAACTGCCGGTACAGCAGCACAGCCACCAGACCAAAGCCCGCCAGGGTAGACAGCGTGAGTGCCGCCGCCAGCCCCAGGTACTTGCCCAGCAGCAGCTCAATCCGCGTGATGGGCAGGGACAGCAGCAGGTCGAGCGAGCCGCGCTCACGCTCGCCCACGATGGCGTCAAAGCCCAGCAGCAGCGCGATCAGCGGAATGAGGTAAATGACCAGGCTGACCAGGCTGGCGATGGTGAATTCGATGGAGCGAAAGCCCACGGTGCCTTGCTGCGCGCCGCCAAAGTAGGCAATGGCGAGTGAGAACACCGTGAACACCAGCGCCACTGCCAGCACCCAGCGGTTGCGCATGCGGTCGCGGAATTCCTTGCCCGCGATGGTGAGGATCTGTGTGAATTCCATGGCTCAGTTCTCCCGCAGGCCGAAGTACACGTCTTCGAGCGAGGGCTCGATGATGTTGACGTCCAGCACCTTGGCGCCCAGTGGGCCCAGGGCGCCCAGCACGGCCATCTTGGCGCCGCGCGGGCAGCTGATGCTGAGCCCGCTGGCGTTGGCGTTTGCGGTGGTGGTGATGCCTGCCAGGGGCGCCAGGGCCAGCACCGCAGCGGGGATGTCTGCTTCGTTCAGCGCCAGCTCAATGGTCAGCGGCATCTGGGCCTGTTCGCGCAGTGCCTGCACGCTGCCCAGGGCCTGCAGCTTGCCTGCGGCCAGGATGGCCAGCCGGTCTACACGTTCTTGCAGCTCAGCAAGGATGTGCGAGGTGATGACGATGGTGACGCCACCGGCCTGCAGCTCGCGCAGCGTGGCATAGAAGTCGCGGATGGCCTGCGGGTCCAGGCCGTTGGTGGGCTCGTCCAGCAGCAGCACCTGCGGGTTGCCGAGCAGCGCCTGCGCAAAGCCCAGGCGCTGGCGCATGCCCTTGGAATATTCGCGCACTGATCGCTTGCCAGCATGGGCCAGGCCCACGCGGTCCAGCAGCGCCTGGCACTGCGACAGCGGCGCGCCCTTGAGGCGGGCGAAGAAGTGCAGGGTTTCCAGCCCGTTCAGGTTGTCGTACAGCACTACGTTTTCAGGCAGGTAGCCCAGGTGGCGGCGCGCGGCGCGAAAGTCGCGGCCCTGCACCGTGGCGCCGCTGACGCGGATGTCGCCCGAGGTGGCGGGCACCAGGCCCAGGATCATCTTGAACAGCGTGCTCTTGCCCGCGCCGTTGTGGCCGATGAGGCCGAAGATCTCGCCGCGCTCCACGCGCAGGTCGATGCCGTCCACGGCGTGCAGTGCGCCGTAGTGCTTGTGCGCGCCCCGCACCTCGATGGCGGGGGGCTCGCTCAGGTCAATGGGGGGAGGTTTGCGTGTCACGCTGAAAATTCCGTTGGGGTTGATTCGGTTGCATGCGGGGCTTGGGGTCCACCACGGTGGGCACACGCAGCACAGGGAACTGCTGGCCCACCAGGCGCAGTGCCTGCACCGCGGGGCTGGCCAGCAGCAGCTTGATGGTGGGGTGGCGCCAGGTCAGGCGGTCCACCATGTCGTTGGCTTCGTAGGGCACATCGCCCACGCCGTTGCCGTCGCGGTCCCAGCCCAGGTAGTTGCTCCAGTAATTGCCGCTGTCGGTGCCCCAGCGCTCGTCGCGTGCGCCCACGTAGCGCACCTGTTCGCGGTTGCCGATAAAGTCGTTGCCTTCCACCTTGTTGCGGGTGGAGCCTGCGGACAGGTGCACGCCCACGGTGTTGCGAAGGATGAGGTTGCCGCGCAGGGTGGCGTATTCCACGTCGTAGATGAAGAAGCCGCGAGCGTTGTCGGCCACCACGTTGTTTTCGATGATCGAGTCTTGCAGCGTGCGCAGCATGATGCCGTGGTCGCTGTTGCCCCAGGCGCGGTTGTTGCGCACCACCTGGTCGCGCACTTCCATCAGCGCCAGGCCGCCCCGGTTCAGGTAGGTGTCGTTGTCTTCCCACAGGTTGTAGTAGGAATTCATGTAGTGCGTGCCGTAGCGGCTGTGGTGCAGCTTGTTGCCACGGAAGATGGCGTGGTGCGACACATCCACATACAGCGCATCGCGCACAAAGCTGATGTGGTTGCCTTCGATGCGTGCGCCGGTGGTGTTGTACAGCTGCACGCCATTGCCGCGCTGCGACGAGTTCACATCGCGCAGGCCGGTGATGGTGTTGTGCTCCACCCGCACATCGTTGGCCTTTTCAATCCACAGACCGAACAGGTTATAGGTGAGATCGTTCTTGCGCACCACGGCGCGGTGCGCGCCGGGGTAGATGTAGATGCCCGCGTTCTGGTCCTTGAGGCTGGTGCCCGAGTCGCGCACGATCAGACCTTCCAGCACCACATCGGGGGCGGTGACGCGGATGGTGTC
Source organism: uncultured Acidovorax sp. (assembly GCF_964021665.1). NCBI lineage: Bacteria > Pseudomonadati > Pseudomonadota > Betaproteobacteria > Burkholderiales > Comamonadaceae > Acidovorax > uncultured Acidovorax sp. Next base: position 5,031 of record NZ_CAXIAK010000122.1, on the reverse strand, counting down.
GCCCACCTGCCCGCCGCTGAGTGTGGGGCGGCCCACGCCGCGCAGCGTCAGCGCCTTGTCGATGCGCAGGTTCACGCGGTAAAAACCCCGTTCCACCTCCACTGTGTCGCCAGGGGCGGCGGCTTGCACGGCGGCCTGCAGATCCTGACCGGCCTGCACGCGCACGGTGGCGGCGCTGGCAGGCTGGCTGAGCAGGCTGGCGGCCAAGGCCAGCAGCGCGAGGGCGGCGAGGTGCGGTTTCATCACGCCAACCCTACCAGGGTCTTGATGGCCAGGAACAAGGCAGCGCCGATCAGCAGGTTCTTGAAGCCCACATAGCTCAACATGTCCATCACGCCGGCCACGCGGTACTGGTCGCGCCACCAGGGGCCGTCCTTCACATAGCGCTTGCCCGACAGGCGGATCAGCACCTCGTACACGCTCCAGCCAAACCACCAGCCAATGATGGCACCCGACGACAGCGAGCCCATGGCGGCCATGACCCAGGCCACGCTGGCAGCCACGGCGAGCGAGAAGCCCGCTACCTGCAAGGCGCGGCGTGAAGCCCAGCCCTCGCGGCTCCAGGGCCACAGGTGGTCTACCAGCTCCAGCAGTACCCAGCGCAAGCCACGTGCGCCGGTCTTGGTGGCGGGTTGGGCAGGCGGCGTGGGCATGCGCGGATCGGGGCCCTTGGCGGCCTTGGCCGAGATCTGGTCCGCCACCGTGGCAGGGTGGATCGGGATGAAGTAGCCGTTCTTGCCGATGGGCGTGATCTCCAGGCCATCCTTCTCGCGGCGCTTGCGTTCCTTGGCCAAGGGCGGGCAGCCCTTGGTGTCGGTGTAGAGCACCATGCAGTCTAGGCAGTGCAGGCATTCGCGGTGGTCAATGCGGCCATCGGCATCAATGGCCTGGGCGCCACAGCCCACGGCGCAGGCCTTGCAGCTGTTGCAGTCCTGCTTGCGCTTGAGGCCAAACCAGCGGAAGGTGCTGGGCATGGCCAGCGACGCGCCCAGCGGGCAGATGTATTTGCAATAAGGCCGCTCGATGAAGATCGACACGCCCAGGATGGCCGCCACAAACAGGCTGTAGGGCCAGGCGCGGTTCATCACACCCACCAGGAAGGTGGTCTTGAACGGCTCCACCTCGGCCAGCTTTTCAGCCAGGCCCATGGAGAACATCGACACCACCAGCAGGCCGAAGAACACCGCGTACTTCACCCACTTGAGCCGGTCGTGCCACTTCTGCGGCAGCTGGGTCTGGAAGCGCTTGAGGCCGATCATGCGGGCGACCTTGTAGATCGCCTCCTGCAGCGAGCCGAACGGGCACATCCAGCCGCAGAACAGGCCGCGCCCGAACAGGAACACGGTGACGATGATGAAGATCCAGAACAGGAAGATGAACGGATCAGACAGGAACAGCGACCACGTCCACTGGAACAGCAGCGAGTGGAACCAGGTCAGCACCTGCGTGATGGAGGGCTGCGCCATGGCGCCAAAGCCGATCCAGAAAATGGCCAGGGCCCAGAAGGTGTACTTGAAGCCATTGACGGGCCACTTGTTCTTGTGGGTGGACAGGCGGGTGAGCTTTTCGCGCAGGGCGTACACCACTGTGACGGCGATGAGCACCAGTGCGAATAGCGCAATCTCCACCGCACGCGTCTTCCACACGCGCACCCAGGGGGCGTCGGGTTCTTCAATCGTGGGGCGGCCGCCTTGCAGCATGCTGGCGGGCAGCCAGTAAGGCGTATCAAAGCTGGTGAAGCTGCGGGTGCCCGTGGCGCGGTCTACGCGGTTGCCCAGAAAGCTCAGCTTCCAGGGGTAGGCGGCAGAGAACGCGGCCGAGCGGATGATGAAGATGACGGACTCGTTGTAGCTCGGGGCTCCAGCCGCATCTAGGCCATAGAGGTTGAGTGCATCGAGATCACGGAAGGTGAAGGAATCTGCGCCCTGGCGCACCTGCACCCGGTCGTAAATGCCGCCGCGCACAAAGCCCGAGCCCTTGAACGATTCCTTGCCGCCCGTGCGGATGATGAAGAAGGCGTGCTCGCCTTCCTTGAGCTGCAGGCGCAGGTTGTTCCAGCCGTTGTCGCCCAGCAGGCTCTTGCCCAAGTCGGGGTGGTTCAAATCGCCAAACCACAGCTCGATGAAAGGCTCGGGGCCCTTGTCCAGGCCCACCTGTTCGGGCAGCACGCGCAGGCGCTGCACGGTGCCTTGCTGCACCAGTTCGGCCCAGGTAAGGCGTTTGCCGGTTTCGGCATAGCGAGCGGGCTCGCGCACCGTGGGCGCGAGGATGCCCACCTGCCGTGCCACCGCCGAGCCCGAGGCCATCATGACCTGGTTCTGCGCGATGACGGTGACGGTGGCGCCCGAGATGGCATCGAGCCCGATCACGTTCTCATCGGGGCGCGACTGGCCCACCTCGATCTTGTCGGCCACCGACTTGCCCAGGTACTGGGCGTTGAAGTTGAGCAGTGCCGATTCAGGAATGCCCAGCAGCAGGATGGGCTCTGAATGCTTGAGCACCTTCACGCCCACAAAGCGGCCTTGCGTGTCCATGCCGATGAGCGTGACCACCGGCTTGCCCGAGTAGGCAGGCGTGTCGGTGATGTCGGTCGAGAGCATGACGTAGCCGAGCAGCTTGCGCGGCTCGCTGGCCTGGTCGTATGCCTCTACGTAGGGCGGCTGGCCCTTGCGTTCGGAAAAATGGGTGGCGCCCGGAAACACATCCTTGCAGGGCACGAGGGCGCACAGGTCGCGCGCGGTGGCCAGTTCCGCCGGCAGCTCTGCCTCGTAAGCACCCGCCGCCGCATGGGCACGCGACAGCAGCAACAAAGGCAACAGCAAGACCAGAACAAGTGCGGAGAACCGCCGACCGAGGGATGTCATGGGACTATCTTTTTGATAGCTGCCAGCGCTTATTTCATAAGCTCTAGAGCAATATTTGGCTTAAAAATCAGTGTGGCCTATGCCACTGACGCTGCCCAAGCGAAGGCAGCCGAGCAAGGGCCTACGCCGGCCGCGCCGCCCCGCCGCGAGGGCTGCGTCCCCCTTCCGCAGCGCGTAGCGCTGCAAGAGAAGGGGGAAGGCGCGCAGCGCCTCAGGGGGATGCTCCGAATTAAGCTTCGACGATCATGCGAGTACGCATCTCCAGGTGCAGCGCATGGCAGAAGTGCGTGCAGTAGCACCAGAACACACCGGGCTTGTCGGCGATGAAGGTCACCGACTTGGTCTCCAGCGGGTTCACGATGAAGTTCACGTTGTAGTTCGGGATCGCAAAGCCGTGCGTCAGGTCTTCGATCTTGTCCAGGTTGGTCAGGATCAGCGTGACCTCGTCACCCTTCTTGAGCTTGAACTCGCGCAGGCTGAATGCGGGGGCCTGCGAAGTCATCTTCACGGTGACCTTTTTGCCATTGCGGAACACGCCGGACTCCTTCGGGTCCTTCACGGCCAGCGGGAACTCGTCGAGCGTGTAGACCTGCTTTGGACGCACCAGATCGCGCTTGAAGATGATGAAGTCATGGGGCTCGCCACGCACGGGGTGGTCGGCCAGCAGCACCATCTTCTCGCCCGAGATGTCGATGAGCTGTTCGTTCTCGGGGTGCAGCGGGCCCGCGGGCAGGAAGCGGTCCTTGGAGAACTTGCAGCCCACAGCCAGGAACTTGCCGTCGGCGGCGATGGTTTCGGACTGCGAGGCATTGACGTGACCGGGCTGGTACTGCACGTCCAGGCGGTCCACCACATACTTGGCGTTCTTGTCGCCGGCGTGGAACTTGATGGCGGCTTCCACGTTCCACTTGACCACCTGGCTGTCCAGGAACAGGGTGGTGTAGGCGTTGCCACGGCCGTCGAAGGCGGTGTGCAGCGGGCCCAGGCCGATTTCGACCTCAGCGACGATGGCGGAGTCGAGCTTTTCCAGCTTGCCGTCGAACCATTCAAGCACCTTGGCCAGTTCGATCACGGTGGCGGTGGGCGAGAGCTTGCCGGCGCAGATGAAATACTTCTGGTCGGGGCTGGCGTTCACGCCGTGCGGGTTCTTGGGCACCGACACATAGGCGGTGAGGGCCGTCTTGGGGTCCTTGTTGGCTTCGTGCGTGCCATCGACCACGGGCACCTTGGAGGAGCCGATGGTCTTGAACTTGCCGGCCTTGACAGCTTCTTCGATGCGAGCAATGTTGAAAAACAGGCAGGCGTCGCGCTCGGCGGACATCATGTCCTCGTACTTGGCGCCCATCTCGGTGTTGTACTGGTTCGTCGCAGCGAGCTTGCCGTCATAGGAGGTGGCGGTCAGATCGCAGTTGCCGTCGATCAGCACTTGCCAGCGCACTTCCATGGTCTCGGCGTCCACGCAGGTGAACATCGAGCGGTACTTGGTGTGATCCTCGGAGCCGGTATTGGGCAGCGGGATGCTGAACTCGGCGCCGCAGAACACGCGCGTGGTGTAGTTGATCGCTGGATCGACCGGGTCGCGCTTGTCCGGGAAAATGCCGTGGAAGCCCTGCACGTTGGGCAGCTGGGTGATCTTGTCGCAGATGAAATAGTCCAGGCGGATACGGGCCAGACGGCTGTTGATCTTGTCGTTGATCCAGGCGTAGCGGCCGTCGTAGTTGCCGTCTTTGTACGAAGCGTGGGTGTGGTGGGTATCGGCCACCGTGTAATTCAGGCTGCCGTCGGGCTTGGTGCCCATCACGGCCTTGGATTCATTGGTGATGCCCCAGCCCACCAGCGCGTCGGGTACGAAGCAGGGGATGCGGGTGATTTCGCGGCCCGATGGCAGGCCCAGCACGCGCATGTCGCCCGTGTGGCCACCGCTCCACAGGCCGTAGTAGGTGTCCAGCTCGCCGGGCTTGAGGTGCACGTTGGCGCCAGCTCCTGCATGGCTCGATGCGGGGGCGGCAGGCGCTGCAGGCGCGGCCGCAGTGCCGGGCTTTTCGGTGCAGGCTGCAACGCCAGCCGTCAGGCCAACCAGTGCAGCGGTGTTGATGAAACTGCGCCGGCCCAGGCCGCCGGATGCAAGTTGCTGGTCTTTCTTATCGATCATGTTTTACCTCTTTAG
>NZ_CAXIAK010000121.1:0-8782 GCF_964021665.1 uncultured Acidovorax sp. | reverse complement strand
CCTATTGCATCACAGCCCTCCGAGCCGTTGTGCTTGATTCTCAACAGCCCCTAGAAGAGCCGAAAAATGGTTTGCAGCGCTTATGCAGAAAGCGCCAGCAGCTATGTTTTTAATAGCCAATCCTTCAGCGCAAGGCGGCGCGCCAGCTTGTGCAGGTTGCTCGCGTCGATGTCCAGCTCGCGGGCAGCGCCCTCCCGGTTGCCGGCGTGGCGGGCGAGGGCGGCCTGGATGCACTGGCGCTGCAGGCGCACGGCTTGTGGCTGCTCGGTCACCAGGTCGGCGAAAACGGCTTCCACGGCCAAGGTATTTATCACCATGGATGGGTATCTTGAACCATGAATAGTGATGGTGAAAATGACCGTGACGCATGCAAGCCCTTGATTCATAAAGAAGAGTGCGGTGGCCTGCAGCTTGCGATGGAAGGGTGTCCCATCGGTGTGGCGCGTGCGCTTTGGCGCACCACCCGCCGTGCCCGTTTCATCACCCCAGGAGTCCTTCCGTGAACATCGACAAATTCAAGCACCAGCATCTCGACATCCTGCGCAGCATCGATCTGCTGCGGCAGTTGACCCACGCCGGGGTGGAGCGCAATGCGGCCGAAATCGCGCAGCGCATCGTTGCCATGAGCAGCACCATCAAGCTGCATCTGGCGGTGGAAGACCAGGCGCTGTACCCTGCCCTGCAGCGCAGCGGCAATGCCAGCCTGGCGCGCAGGGGCCGCCAGTATCAAAGCGACATAGTCAAAGCGACATGGGCCCGATCGCCAGCGCCTACGACGCCTTTGCGCGCCGCTGGAATACGGCCGAAAGCCTGCGCACCGACGAGAAGGGCTTCCGCGCCGAAGCCAACGTGGTGTTGCGCAAGGTGTACGAACGCATGCAGCGCGAAGACCGCGATTTCTACCCCCGCATCGAGGAGCAAGAAGCTGCGCACGCCTGACCGCGCCGCGCCTGCGCGCATTGCTTTCGCCGGCCTGCGGGCCGGTTTTTTTACCCTCGCTTACCGGTGCGTTTGTGTTGGGTCAAACTACCTATGGTGTTTGATGGGTATCGTGGACACCATAGGTAGTGTTTTACTCCATCTCGTAGATTGGTCAAACCCATGGCATCCACCCTTGTTACCTTGCCCCGCGAGGTCGTTTTGCGCAGCGGTCAGCGCGTTCCTTTTGACGCAGAACGCATCCGCGCTGCACTGGCCAGCGCAGGCCAGGCCTCGGGTGAATACGGCGCCGAAGAAGCCGCGCTGCTCACCGCGCAGGTCACCAAGGTGCTGATCCACCGCTTTCATGGCGAAGCTCCCACGGTGGAGCAGATCCAGGACGTGGCCGAGCAGACGCTGATCGCCGCCAACCACCTGGCCACCGCGCGCGCGTACATCGTCTACCGCGAGCAGCACGCCACGCTACGCGCCGACAGGCAGACGCTGGTGGATGTGGAAAGCTCCATCAACGAATACCTCACGCGGGCCGACTGGCGCGTGAGCGCGAATGCCAACCAGGGCTACTCGCTGGGCGGGCTGATCCTGAACGTGGCGGGCAAGGTCACGGCCAACTACTGGCTGTCGCACGTGTACACGCCTGAGATCGGCGAGGCGCACCGCAATGGCGACATCCACATTCACGACCTCGACATGCTCAGCGGCTACTGCGCGGGCTGGTCGCTGCGCACACTGCTGCACGAGGGCCTGAACGGCGTGCCCGGCAAGGTGGAGGCGGGGCCGCCCAAGCACATGAGTTCCGCCGTGGGGCAGATCGTGAACTTTCTGGGCACGCTGCAAAACGAGTGGGCGGGCGCGCAGGCGTTCTCGTCGTTCGACACCTACATGGCGCCCTATGTGCGCAAGGACGGCATGGACTACGCCGCCGTGCGCCAGTGCATCCAGGAGCTGGTCTACAACCTCAACGTGCCCTCGCGCTGGGGCACACAGACGCCGTTCACCAACCTCACCTTCGACTGGACTTGCCCCGACGACCTGCGCGAGCAGGTGCCGGTGATCGCAGGGCAGGAGATGCCGTTTGCCTACGGCGACCTGCAGGTGGAGATGGACCTCATCAACCGCGCCTACATCGACGTGATGACCACGGGCGATGCCAAGGGCCGCGCGTTCACCTTCCCCATCCCCACGTACAACATCACTAAAGACTTTCCGTGGGAGAGCGAGAACGCGCAGCAGCTGTTCGACATGACGGCCAAGTACGGCTTGCCGTACTTCCAGAACTTCATCAATTCCGAGCTGGAGCCGAACATGGTGCGTTCCATGTGCTGCCGCCTGCAGCTGGATTTGCGTGAACTGCTCAAGCGCGGCAACGGCCTGTTCGGCAGCGCCGAGCAGACGGGCAGTCTGGGCGTGGTCACCATCAACTGCGCGCGCCTGGGCTACCAGCACGCGGGCGATGAAGCGGGCCTGTTTGCCGCGCTGGACCGCCTGATGGAACTGGGCAAGCAAAGCCTGGAGACCAAGCGCAAGCTGATTCAGCGGCTGATGGACCAGGGCCTGTTCCCCTACACCAAGCGGTATCTGGGCACGCTGCGCAACCACTTCAGCACGCTGGGCGTGAACGGCATCAACGAGATGGTGCGCAACTTCACCCACGGCCGCGAAGACATCACCAGCGACTTTGGCCACGCGCTGGCCCTGCGCCTGCTCGACCACGTGCGCGAACGCATGGCGCAGTTCCAGGAAGAAACTGGCCACCTCTACAACCTGGAGGCCACGCCCGCCGAAGGCACCACCTACCGCTTTGCCAAAGAAGACAAAAAGCGCTGGCCCCACATCTTGCAAGCGGGCACGGCCGAGCAGCCGTACTACACCAACTCGTCCCAACTGCCCGTGGGCTTCACGGACGACCCGTTCGAGGCGCTGATGCGGCAAGAGGCGCTGCAGTCCAAATACACCGGCGGCACGGTGCTGCACCTGTACATGGGCGAGCGCCTGTCCAGCGGCGCCGCCTGCCGCGAGCTGGTGAAACGGGCGCTGACGAACTTTCGCCTGCCCTACATCACCGTCACACCCACGTTCTCCATCTGCCCCACACACGGCTACCTGGCGGGCGAGCACCCGTTCTGCCCGCGCTGCGATGAAGAGCGGCTGGCCGCCAAGCGTGCGCAGCTGGCAGCGTAGTACAAGCCAAACAGGGCTCCAGCGCTTATCTATCAAGCGCTAGCAGCTATTGTTTTTGAAGCAACCTGATTCCCAACCACCCACCAAGGAGTTTTGCCATGACCCACGTTTCCACCACCGAGAACACCGCCCTGGCCGCCGCCGTGCAGTTGACCGACGCCGAACGCCAGCCCTGCGAGGTGTGGACCCGCGTGATGGGTTACCACCGCCCCGTGGCCAGCTTCAACACGGGCAAGCAGGGCGAGCACCACGAGCGCCAGTTCTTCAGCGAGCGCGGCTGTGCCCGCTAACCCCAGCCCTGCCCCGGCCCACACGCTGCGCATTGGCGGCATCACGCCGCTGACCACCATCGACTTCCCCGGTCGGCTGGCGGCCGTGCTGTATTGCCAGGGCTGCCCCTGGCGCTGCAGCTATTGCCACAACCCCGAACTGCTCGACGCCACCACGCCCGCCGAGATGGACTGGCCGCAGGTGCTGGCCTTCTTGCGCAAGCGCCAGGGCTTGCTGGACGGCGTGGTGTTCTCGGGCGGAGAGCCCACCCTGCAAGCGGGCCTGCCGCAGGCGCTGGAAGAAGTGCGCGCCCTGGGCTTTGCCACGGCCCTGCACACCGGCGGCATGTACCCCGAGCGCCTAGCCGCTGTGCTGCCCCTGCTCGACTGGGTGGGGCTCGACATCAAAGGCCCAGAGCACCGCTATGCCGACATCACCGGCGTGCCGGGCAGCGGTGCCCGTGCGTTTGAATCGCTGACCCTTTTGCAGGCCAGCCCCGTCGCGTTTGAATGCCGCACCACCTGGCACGCCGGGCTGTATGAGGCGCAAGAACTTCAGGCCCTGGGCGACCAGCTGGCTGGCCAGGGCGTGCGCCACTGGGCCGTGCAGGTTTGCCGCCGTGTCCCCGGCGCGCCCGATGTGACGCCCTCGACCGTGGCGGCCCCGGTGGGGGCGCAAATCCCGCGTTTTGAGGTTCGGGGCGGCCAAAGAGGGGCTGTTGGGTAAAAAAACTGGCCTCCGATGGCTGTTTTTTTGCATTATGAGAATCCATTGCAAAAAAAGGGCATTTAGACAGCCCGGCGCAAGCAGAATCGGAGACCATTCGAATTTGATCGCTGTCGCTGGTCTGTTTTGCGGGCCGGTGGCTTTTCCACTCCTGTTCCTCGAGACAAGTCATGAGTACACAGCAACCCTCCATCATCTACACCCTGACAGACGAAGCGCCACGCCTGGCCACTGCGTCTTTCCTGCCCATCGTTCGCAGCTTTACGGCCCCGGCGGGTATCAACGTGACCGAGAGCGACATCTCGGTCGCAGCACGGGTGCTGGGGGAGTTTCCGGAGTACCTGAAGGAAGAACAGCGCGTGCCCAACACGCTGGCCGAACTGGGCAAGAAGACCCTGCAGCCTGATGCCAACATCATCAAGCTGCCCAACATCTCTGCTTCGGTGTCTCAGCTCAAGGCGGCCATTGCCGAGCTGCAGTCCAAGGGCTATGCGCTGCCCGACTACCCCGACCAGCCCAAGGACGACAAAGAAAAGGAAATCAAGGCCCGCTACGGCAAGTGCATCGGCTCTGCCGTGAACCCCGTGCTGCGTGAAGGCAACTCCGACCGCCGCGCCCCCAAGGCCGTCAAGGAATACGCCCGCAAGAACCCCCACAGCATGGCCGAGTGGAGCCAGGCTTCGCGCTCGCACGTCTCGCACATGCACGCTGGCGACTTCTACCACGGCGAAAAGTCCATGACGCTGGACCGCGCCCGTGACGTGAAGATGGAGCTGATCACCAAGAGCGGCAAGACCATCATCCTGAAGCCCAAGGTCAGCCTGCTCGACCGCGAAGTGATCGACAGCATGTTCATGAGCAAGAAGGCCCTGCTGGAGTTCTACGAAAAGGAAATCGAAGACGCACGCAAGACCGGCGTGATGTTCTCGCTGCACGTGAAGGCCACCATGATGAAGGTCTCGCACCCCATCGTGTTCGGCCACTGCGTGAAGATCTTCTACAAAGACGCGTTCGCCAAGCACGCCAAGACTTTTGAAGAACTGGGCGTGAACGTGAACAACGGCATGGTCGATCTGTACACCAAGATCGAATCGCTGCCACAAAGCCAGCGCGACGAGATCAAGCGCGACCTGCACGCCTGCCACGAACACCGCCCCGAGCTGGCCATGGTCGATTCCGCCAAGGGCATCACCAACTTCCACTCGCCCAACGACATCATCGTGGACGCCTCCATGCCCGCCATGATCCGCAACGGCGGCAAGATGTGGGACGCCAACGGCCGCCTCAAGGACGTGAAGGCCGTGATGCCCGAATCGACCTTTGCCCGCATCTACCAGGAGATGATCAACTTCTGCAAGTGGCACGGCGCGTTCGACCCCAAGACCATGGGCACGGTGCCCAACGTGGGCCTGATGGCCCAGCAGGCCGAGGAATACGGCAGCCACGACAAGACCTTCGAGATCCCCGAAGACGGCGTGGCCAACATCACCGACCTGGCCACCGGCGAAGTGCTGCTGAGCCAGAACGTGGAGCAAGGCGACATCTGGCGCATGTGCCAGACCAAGGACGCCGCGATCCGCGACTGGGTGAAGCTGGCCGTGAACCGCGCCCGCAACTCCGGCATGCCCGTGGTGTTCTGGCTCGACTCGTACCGTCCGCACGAGGCGCAGCTGATCACCAAGGTCAAGATGTATCTGCACGAGCACGACACCACCGGCCTCGATATCCAGATCATGAGCCAGGTGCGTGCGATGCGTTACACGCTGGAGCGCGTGATCCGTGGCCTGGACACCATCAGCGCCACCGGCAACATCCTGCGCGACTACCTGACCGACCTGTTCCCCATCATGGAACTGGGCACCTCGGCCAAGATGCTGTCCATCGTGCCTTTGATGGCTGGTGGCGGCATGTACGAAACCGGTGCGGGCGGCTCGGCTCCGAAGCACGTGCAGCAGCTGGTGGAAGAAAACCACCTGCGCTGGGATTCGCTGGGTGAATTCCTGGCCCTGGCCGTGTCGCTGGAAGACCTCGGCATCAAGACCGGCAACGCCAAGGCCAAGGTCCTGGCCAAGACGCTGGATGCCGCCACCGGCAAGCTGCTGGACAACAACAAGAACCCCAGCCCCAAGACCGGCCAGCTGGACAACCGCGGCAGCCAGTTCTACCTGGCCCTGTACTGGGCACAAGAGCTGGCCGCGCAGACCGAGGACGCCGAACTGGCCGCCAAGTTCGCACCTTTGGCCAAGCAGCTGGCTGCCGACGAGCAGAAGATCGTAGACGAGCTGAACGCCGTACAAGGCAAGCCTGTCGATATCGGCGGCTACTACCTGCCCGATACGGCCAAGCTGGACGCGATCATGCGCCCCAGCCAGACGTTCAACAACGCACTGAAGGCCGTGCTGGGCTGACGATAAGCTGTGCACGTTGAGGGCCTACGGGCCCTCAACGTCGAGTTTTCAGCCTGAGAGGCGCTGCTCGCAGCGCCTCTTTTTCATGGTGGGTGCTTGTTTCATTGGGCCGCTGCCGCGCACACCCGCAGCACTTCAGAACCATACGCTTCCAGTTTCTTCGCGCCCATGCCGCTGATGCCCTGCAGGTCGTCCAGCGAAGCGGGGTTGCGCTCGGCAATGGCTGCCAGCGTGGCATCGTGGAAGATGACGTAGGCGGGCAGGTTGTGTTCGCGGGCCACCTCGGCGCGCCAGGCCTTGAGGTTGATGAAGCGCACCTGCGCGTCGGGCCCCAGGTTGGCGGCGGCGGCTGGTGGGGCGCTGCTCTTGCGCGTGCGCTTGGGCGCGGCGGCCGATACGGATTCGCGCAGTTGCACCGGCACCTCGCCCTTGAGTACGGCGCGTGAGCCTTCGGTGAGGCACAGCGTGTCAAAACTCATGCCGCTGTCCAGCATCACCTTCTGCAGGCCGACAGCCCCGGTGGCAATCAGCTGGCGCAGCACGCCGCGCAGCTGGGGCTCGGTCAGGTCTGCGCCAATCCCGAAGGTGGAGAGCTTGTCGTGCCCGAACTGTGCCACCTTGTCCGTCTTCTTGCCGCGCAAGATGTCCATGATGTGCCCAGCACCAAAGCCGATGCCGCTGGCCTGGTGCACGCGGTAGATGGTGGACAGGAGCTTGCGTGCGGCGTCCGTGGCATCCCACACGGCGGGTGGGTTCAGGCAGTTGTCGCAATTGCCGCAGGGGGTGGAGGCCTCGCCAAAGTAGGCCAGCAGCCGCACGCGGCGGCAGTCGGTGGCTTCGGCCAGGGCCAGCAGGGCATCGAGCTTGCCGCGCAACGCCTGCTTGAACTCCTCACCCGCCGGGCTCTCGTCGATCATGCGGCGCTGGTTCATCACGTCCTGCAGGCCGTAGGCCATCCAAGCATCCGCGTTCAGCCCGTCACGGCCCGCGCGGCCGGTTTCCTGGTAGTAGCCTTCGATGTTCTTGGGCATGTCCACATGCGCCACAAAGCGCACATCGGGCTTGTCGATGCCCATGCCAAACGCAATCGTCGCCACCATCACGATGCCTTCTTCGCGCAGAAAGCGGTCCTGGTGGTTCTGGCGCACTTTGGTGTCCAGCCCTGCGTGGTAAGGCAGGGCGTTGATGCCCGCATCCTGCAGCGTGGCGGCCAGCTCTTCCACGCGCTTGCGCGACTGGCAATACACCACGCCTGCCTCGCCCGAATGCTCACGCTCGATGAAGCGCAGCAGTTGCGTGGTGGCGTCCTTCTTTTCGACGATGGTGTAGCGGATGTTGGGCCGGTCAAAGCTGCTGATGAACAGGCGTGCATCCTGCAACTGCAGCCGCTCGATGATGTCTTCGCGCGTCAGGGCATCGGCCGTGGCCGTGAGCGCAATGCGCGGCACCTGCGGGTAGCGCTCGTGCAGCAGCGTCAGCGCCCGGTACTCAGGGCGGAAGTCGTGCCCCCACTGGCTCACGCAGTGGGCTTCGTCAATGGCGAACAGTGACAGGTTGCCGCTGTCGTACAGGCTGTCGAGCAGGCCCAGAAAGCGCGGCGTGTTCAGCCGCTCGGGCGCGGCATACAGCAGCGTGATCTGGCCGGTTTGCAGCCGCCATTCCACGTCTTGCGTGGCGTCAAAGTCGAGCGTGGAGTTGAGAAACGCCGCATCCACCCCCGCTTCGTGCAAAGCCCCCACTTGGTCGTGCATCAGCGCGATCAGCGGCGACACCACGATGGTCACGCCCTTGCCCTGCCGCTGCCGTACGATGGCAGGCACCTGGTAGCAGAGGCTCTTGCCGCCGCCTGTGGGCATGAGCACCAGCGCGTCACTGCCCGCAATCACATGCTCAACGATGGCCTGTTGCGGGCCGCGAAACTCCTCGTAGCCAAAGACATCCTGCAAAACCGATTGGGCAGGCGACAGCGCGGAAGATGGACGGGAAGACAAGCGGTGACTCTGAATTTGATAGCTATCAGCGCTTATAAATAAAGCGCTAGAGGCTGATTTGACTGATATTTCTTGGCGGGCGTGCCGCTGGCGAAGCGCGTATTGTGCGCCGGGTGCTGCGCCCCGCGCGGCGGCGTCTACCACCGCCGGGCAGTGGGCCCGTCCACCGGGGCGCGTCGGCGGATGGGCAGGGCGAAAAAAAGCCCGCTGGCGCCCAATGCCAGTCAGTTAAGCCCGCAGGCGGCTTGATCCAGTAAAAAGGGGACG
>NZ_CAXIAK010000120.1:0-8818 GCF_964021665.1 uncultured Acidovorax sp. | reverse complement strand
CTCGCCAATTGCATAAAGACCTTTAACAACATTGCCTTTAGCATATAGGCCGTCTTCATCCGTACCTGCTTCTAGATCCGGTACAATCACTTGACCATGAATAGTGGTTGGAATACCGCCCATCATGTAGTGAATGGTTGGGATTACTGGAATTGGCTCTTTAGTGATGTCAACGTTGGCGAAGTTTTTACCAATCTCAAATACTGATGGTAGACGCTTCATGATGGTTTCAACACCTAGATGCGTCATATCCATTACGATATGATCAGCATTAGGACCACAACCACGGCCTTCTTTAATCTCTTGGTCCATTGAACGCGATACGAGATCACGTGGTGCCAAGTCTTTCACGGTTGGTGCATAACGCTCCATGAACGCTTCACCATCCTTGTTACGCAAGATAGCACCTTCACCGCGGCAACCTTCAGTCAATAGTACACCTGCACCATGAACACCAGTTGGGTGGAACTGCCAGAACTCCATGTCTTGCAAGGCGATGCCAGCACGCGCTGCCATGCCCAGGCCGTCACCGGTGTTGATGAAGGCGTTGGTGGATGCCGCGAAGATACGGCCTGCGCCACCCGTGGCCAGCAGCACGGTCTTGGCTTGCAGGATGTGCAGATCGCCGGTTTCCATTTCCAGGGCGGTGACGCCGACCACGTCGCCGGATTCGTCGCGGATCAGGTCCAGAGCCATCCACTCCACGAAGAAGTTGGTTTTGGCCTTGACGTTTTGCTGGTACAGCGTATGCAGCATGGCGTGACCGGTACGGTCAGCGGCAGCGCAGGCGCGTTGCACAGGCTTTTCGCCGTAGTTGGCGGTGTGGCCGCCGAAGGGGCGTTGGTAAATCGTGCCGTCGGGATTGCGGTCGAACGGCATGCCGAAGTGTTCCAGCTCATACACCACCTTGGGTGCTTCGCGGCACATGAATTCGATGGCGTCCTGGTCGCCCAGCCAGTCAGAACCCTTGATGGTGTCGTAGAAGTGATAGTGCCAGTTGTCTTCGCTCATGTTGCCCAGGGAGGCAGACACGCCACCTTGTGCGGCCACGGTGTGCGAGCGGGTGGGGAAGACTTTGGACAGCGAGGCCACGTTCAGGCCTGCACGGGAGAGTTCCAGCGCGGCGCGCATGCCCGAGCCGCCTGCGCCGACGATGACTACGTCGAACTTGCGCGTGGTGATATTGGCTTTTGTATAGCTCATTTTGTACCTTCAATCGCGGGAATCAGAGACGCCACAGAACCTGGATGCCCCAGCCAGCGCAGCTGACGAGCCATACAATGGTGAAAACTTGCAGGGCCAGACGCAGGCCCACGGGCTTGACATAGTCCATGAAAATGTCACGGACCCCCACCCACACGTGCCATGCCATGGCCACGATCACGGAGAAGGTCAAAACCTTCATCCATTGGGCAGAAAAAATGCCGGCCCACAGGTCGTAACCGATGGGGCCCTTGGACGCCACGAGCTGAACCAGAACCACGACGGTGAACAGAACCATCAGGGCGGCGGTGACACGCTGGCTGAGCCAGTCGCGAAGGCCATAGTGGGCACCGACGACCGTGCGCTTGGAGCCGTAATTGACGGACATATTGGTTTCCTTTTTTGTGGGGGCTATGGTGCCTTCAATGGCACGCACGCCTTGTTGTTTGAAATCAGTACAAGCCGAAAAGTTTGGCGCCCAGTACCAGCGTCAGGCCGATGCTGACTGCCAGTGTGAAAACGGCGGAAGTCTTGCCGAATTCCTTGGTCACGGCGTCGTGGCTGACGTCCATCCACAGGTGGCGCAGGCCGGCGATGAGGTGGTGCATGTAGGCCCAGATCAATGCCAGGGCCACCAATTTGATGAACCAGCCGGGAACAAAGCCCAGGCCTGCATTGAAGGCTGCTTTGAATTTTCCGAAAGAGATTTCGGACGACAGCGAGGTGTCGAACATCCAGATGACAAAGGGCAGCAACAGGAACATGATGGCCCCGCTGGCACGGTGCAGGATCGAAACCCATGCGGCCGGCGCCATGCGGTAGGTCGTCAAGTCCTTGAAGGCATTGATGTTGCGGAATTCAGGCCGTTTTTTGGCTAGTTCAGTCATGTCTGGTGCTTTCGTGGATGTAACTGCTCTGTAATTGGAAGATGCAAACAACACAAAATTCTATTGCAATGCAACAACCGCGCTTTTGTATCGGGATCAAAAATCGACGTTTGTAATCAGGTGCCAGCCTGCTGTCAGCTCAGTTCGTTACGGTAATGGTGGGTGTCGGTGCGGTAGAGGCCACGTCGTAACTCCATGGGAACATCGTTATAGGTGTAAGCGATGCGCTCCACACTCAACAGGGGGGTGGCTGTGGTGACCTGTAGCAATTGGGCCTGCTCTGCATCGGGCAGCACGGCGCGAATCTTTTCTTCGGCACGCACCATGCGTACTCCGAAATCCATCTCGAACATGGCGTAGGTGGGGCCTTGGTAGTTGGCCATCTGCTCGCCCGTCAGTCCTTTGAAAGCGTGGCCGGGCAGCCAGATGTCTTCCAGAATGGTTGGAACACCGGCAAAAGACAAGATGCGTTTGGCCTGCATGACGGGGTCACCGCTGCGCAATGCCAGCACCCGTGAAATGTCGGCGCTGGCGCGCACGCGGCGGCAATCGATCACGGAGCGCTGGGCCGGACCTTCCACGCTGGCATCGCCTGTATCGGGTAGCAGCTTCAGGAACCGGTACTGAACATGTTGCTCGGCGTGGGTGGCAACAAAGGTGCCCTTGCCTTGCCTGCGCACCACCAGGTTTTCGGCAGCCAGTTCATCAATGGCCTTGCGCACGGTGCCTTGGCTCACCCGAAAGCGTGCTGCCAGCTCCATCTCGCTGGGAATCGATTCCCCAGGCTTCCACTCGCCTTGCTGCAGGCTCTGCAAAATCAAGCCCTTGATTTGCTGGTACAGCGGGCTGAACGCAGGCGTCGGCAACCCGGCGCCTTGAGGGGCGGGCGAATTGTCGGCAGCGAACGGGAGCGAGGACATGTGGAGTTGGTTGGGCGGGATGGGCGGTGAACCGCGGCGCTCGCAATCATATCTTATATAAGACATAAGACAAATTGACCGAGGCCATGAAACGGGGGTAAACTCCAAGGCTGTTTGCGGGGCACGGGCTGCTGGTAACAGGCGCTGGTGCTGCGTTGCACCTTTACCTGTTTTTGTCACTTCCTGGAGTTTTTCACCATGAGCAAGAAGCCTGTCCGTGTTGCCGTTACTGGCGCCGCTGGTCAAATCGGTTACGCACTGCTGTTCCGCATCGCCTCCGGCGAAATGCTCGGCAAGGATCAGCCTGTCATCCTGCAACTGCTGGAAATTCCTGACGAAAAGGCCCAGAACGCACTCAAGGGCGTGATCATGGAGCTGGAAGACTGCGCCTTCCCTCTGCTGGCTGGCATCGAAGCCCACAGCGACCCCATGACCGCTTTCAAGGACACCGATTACGCCCTGCTGGTGGGTGCCCGTCCTCGCGGCCCAGGCATGGAGCGCGCTGATCTTCTGGCTGCCAACGCCCAGATCTTCACCGCCCAAGGCAAGGCTCTGAACGCCGTGGCTTCCCGCAATGTGCGCGTGCTGGTGGTGGGCAACCCCGCCAACACCAACGCCTACATCGCCATGAAGTCGGCTCCTGATCTGCCAGCCAAGAACTTCACCGCCATGCTGCGTCTGGACCACAACCGCGCTGCTTCGCAAATCGCCGCCAAGATCGGCTGCGCTGTGGGCGACATCGAAAAGCTGGCCGTGTGGGGCAACCACTCGCCCACCATGTACGCTGACTACCGTTTCGCTACAGTGAACGGCAAGTCCGTGAAGGACACCATCAACGACCACGACTGGAACGTCAATACGTTCCTGCCCACCGTGGGCAAGCGCGGCGCCGCCATCATCGCAGCCCGTGGCCTGTCGTCGGCTGCCTCGGCCGCCAACGCTGCCATCGACCACATGCGCGACTGGGCCCTGGGCACCAACGGCAAGTGGGTCACCATGGGTATTCCTTCCAATGGCGAATACGGCATTCCCAAGGAAGTCGTGTTCGGTTACCCCGTCACCTGCGAAGGCGGCGAATACAAGATCGTCGAAGGTCTGCCCATCGACGCATTCAGCCAAGAGTGCATCAACAAGACCCTGGCTGAGCTCGAAGGCGAGAAGGACGGCGTCAAGCACCTGCTGTAAAGCACGTAGTCGCTAGCGCTTTGTGGCGGGCGGTTTGAGGGTTTTTGCCCTCTAGCGCCCGCCAATAAAGCGCTAGCAGCTCTCAATTTGAGAGCGGTGAGAGACATGCTGTGGCCCTTGCTTTCGATTTGCAGTGGCCACACGATTTTTCTCCCCCTGGGCATTGCACATAGCCCTGTAGCTGATGATGGACGCACTCCACCCCCGTGAAATACTGCTCGGCGCCCAGGCGGGTGTACAGGCATTGCCTGTGTGCGATCACTACAGCGGTGTGGAAGCTCGCATGCGCAAGAGCCTGCAGATGCAGGCTGAGCTGACCGAAGAGTTTGGCGCTTGCGTGGTAGACGTGACGCTGGATTGCGAAGACGGCGCTCCGGTGGGGCAAGAGGTGGAGCACGCCCGCCTGGTGGCTTCGCTGGCCTCGGGTGCCTCGGCCACTGCCCGGGTGGCAGCGCGGGTGCACGCCACAGACCACCCCGCTTTTGCCAGCGATATCGACATCATTGCCGGCGCGGCCGGTCAACGCCTGTGTCACATCATGGTGCCCAAGGTGGAAACGGTGGACGACGTGGTTGCTGCCGAACAAGCCTTGCTGCGTGCAGGCGCCACCCATTTGCCTTTGCATGTGCTGATTGAATCGCCCCTGGCGGTGTCACACGCTTTTGAGATCGCATCCCACCCCCAGGTGCAGAGCATCAGCTTTGGGTTGATGGACTTTGTCTCCTCCCACGGCGGCGCCATTCCTGCCCACGCCATGACATCGCAGGGGCAGTTCGCCCACCCTCTGGTGGTGCGTGCCAAGCTGGAGATTGCAGCAGCCTGTCATGCCTACGGCAAGGTGCCCTCGCATTGCGTGGTGACGGAATTCACCGACCCCGCCGCGATGCAGGCTGCCGCCCAGCGCGCATCCCAGGAGTTGGGCTACACCCGGATGTGGAGCATCCATCCGTCGCAGATCCGCCCCATCCTGCGTGCGTTTGCGCCGGCGTTGGTTGAGGTGGAAGCGGCGGCGCGCATCCTGCTGGCAGCCCAGGCTGCCCAGTGGGCCCCCATTAGCCACGATGGGGTGTTGCATGACCGGGCGAGTTACCGCTACTACTGGCAGTTGCTGGAGCGTGCGCACTACACTGGTGTTGCGCTTCCTTCCTCGGTGGGCCACTGGTTTGATGTGGTTACGCCCGTGAGCCACGTTACTGCATGATTTTTACTGGAGCTTTGACGCCATGAAACAACTTTTCGCCTCCGCTCTCCTGCTTTTGGCGCCTGCTTGGGTGATGGCCCAGGGTTCCGGCGCCGCAACGCCTGCCAAGCCTGCATCGGCCAAACAGGCGACGGCGGCCAAGGCCAAGCCCGCCAACACCACCAAATCCTCTACCGCTGCGGCAGGCAATGGCAAGACTGTAGTGGCCAAGGCCCAGCAGACCAGCAGCCGCACCCAACTCAAGAGCGCGGCCAACCAGGTGGCTACCGGCATCATCGCCGCAGAGGCTGCACTGTCCCCCGAAGAGTTGGCCATTGCCGAGCGTGTGCATGTCGGGCGCATCGCCTGCGAACTGGGCGCTTTCGTCAATGTCTCAGCCGACAAGGCCAATCCAGGCCACTTCCAGGTCGAAGGCAAGGGCTTCAAGTACCGCATGATTCCCGTGGCGACCACCACGGGTGCGGTGCGTCTGGAAGACACCAAGGCCGGCGCGGTCTGGCTGCAGATTGCCAACAAGTCCATGCTGATGAACCAGAAGCTGGGTCAGCGCATGGCAGACGAATGCATGAGCCCCGAGCAGTATGTTGTTGCTGAAGCCATCAAGAAAGCTCCCCCGCAGAGCGTTTTTGACGCCCCCAGCGGCAGCAAATAAGAACCTTGAAAACGCAGCACTTTCTTGCCCGGCCAGTGGGCAGGGAGGTGCGCTGTTGCCCCACTTTAGAACGTAACCGGAGAGAAGTATGTTGAAAGCCTACCGTGACCACGTCGCCGAGCGCGCCGCCCTGGGCATCCCGCCGCTGCCCCTCGACGCCAAGCAAGTGGCCGAGTTGATCGAGCTCATCAAGAACCCGCCCGCAGGCGAAGAAGCCTTTCTGCTGGACCTGCTGACGCACCGTGTGCCTCCAGGCGTGGACGATGCCGCCAAGGTCAAAGCCAGCTTCCTGGCCGCTGTGGCGCATGGCGACATCAAGGTGGACCTGATCTCCAAGGCCAAGGCGACCGAGCTGCTGGGCACCATGGTGGGCGGCTACAACGTGCACCCTCTGATCGAACTGTTGGACGACGCGGAAGTCGCTGGCGTGGCCGCAGAAGCCCTCAAGAAGACGCTGCTGATGTTCGACTTCTTCAACGACGTGGCCGCCAAGGCCAAGGCCGGCAACGCCAAGGCCCAGGAGGTCATGCAGAGCTGGGCCAATGCCGAGTGGTTCACCAGCCGCCCCGAGGTCGAGAAGAAAATCACCGTCACCGTGTTCAAGGTGCCCGGCGAGACCAACACCGACGACCTGTCGCCCGCCCCCGACGCCTGGAGCCGCCCCGACATTCCGCTGCACTACCTGGCCATGCTCAAGAACACGCGTCCTGACGCGGCCTTCAAGCCCGAGGAAGACGGCAAGCGCGGCCCGATGCAGTTCATCGAAGACCTGAAGAAGAAGGGCCACTTGGTTGCCTACGTCGGTGACGTGGTGGGCACCGGTTCTTCGCGCAAGTCCGCTACCAACTCGGTGATCTGGGCCACCGGCCAGGACATCCCCTTCGTGCCGAACAAGCGTTTCGGCGGCGTGACGCTGGGTGGCAAGATCGCCCCCATCTTCTTCAACACGCAGGAAGATTCCGGCGCTCTGCCCATCGAAGTCGATGTGTCCAAGCTCGAAATGGGCGACGTGATCGACGTGCTGCCCTACGACGGCAAGATCGTCAAGAACGGCGAAACCGTGGCTGAGTTCGCGCTCAAGAGCGACGTGCTGCTGGACGAAGTGCGCGCCGGTGGCCGTATCAACCTGATCATTGGCCGCTCGCTCACCGCCAAGGCGCGCGAGGCCCTGGGCTTGCCCGCATCGACCGTGTTCCGCCTGCCCAAGGCGCCGGCTGAATCCAAGGCCGGCTTCACGCTGGCGCAGAAGATGGTCGGCCGTGCCTGCGGCCTGCCCGAAGGCCAGGGTATCCGTCCCGGCACGTATTGCGAGCCGAAGATGACCACCGTGGGTTCGCAGGACACCACCGGCCCGATGACGCGCGATGAGCTGAAGGATCTGGCCTGCCTGGGCTTCTCGGCCGACCTCGTGATGCAGTCCTTCTGCCACACCGCTGCGTACCCGAAGCCGGTGGACGTGAAGACCCATCGCGAACTGCCGGCCTTCATCAGCAGCCGCGGCGGCGTGTCCCTGCGCCCGGGCGACGGCGTGATCCACAGCTGGCTCAACCGCCTGCTGCTGCCCGACACAGTGGGCACGGGCGGTGACTCGCACACCCGCTTCCCCATCGGCATCTCCTTCCCCGCAGGCTCGGGCCTCGTGGCTTTCGGCGCTGCCACCGGCGTGATGCCGCTGGACATGCCCGAGTCGGTGCTGGTGCGCTTCAAGGGTGAGATGCAGCCCGGCGTGACGCTGCGCGACCTGGTGCACGCGATCCCGCTGTACGCCATCAAGGCGGGCCTGCTGACCGTGGCCAAGGCCGGCAAGAAGAACATCTTCTCGGGCAAGATCCTCGAAATCGAGGGCCTGCCGGACCTGAAGGTGGAGCAAGCCTTCGAGCTGTCCGACGCCTCGGCCGAGCGTTCCGCCGCCGGCTGCACGATCAAGCTCAACCCCGAGCCGATCGCTGAGTACCTGCGCTCCAACGTCGTGCTCATGAAGAACATGATCGCCGATGGCTACCAAGACGCGAAGACCCTGCAGCGCCGCATTGAGAAGGTGGAAGCCTGGCTGGCCAACCCCAACCTGCTCGAAGCCGACAAGGATGCCGAGTACGCCGCCGTGATCGAGATCGATCTGGCCGACATCAAGGAACCTATCGTCTGCTGCCCCAACGATCCTGACGACGCCAAGTTCCTGTCCGAAGTGGCCGGCACCAAGATCGATGAAGCCTTCATTGGTTCGTGCATGACCAACATCGGCCACTTCCGCGCCGCAGCCAAGCTGCTGGGCGGCCAGCGCGACATTCCCGTCAAGCTGTGGGTGGCACCGCCCACCAAGATGGACCAGAGCGAGCTGATCAAGGAAGGCCACTACGCCGCCTTCGGTACCGCCGGTGCACGTACCGAAATGCCCGGTTGCTCGCTGTGCATGGGCAACCAGGCCCAAGTGCGCGAAGGTGCGACGGTGATTTCCACCTCCACCCGCAACTTCCCGAACCGCCTGGGCAAGAACACCAACGTGTTCCTGGGCTCTGCCGAGCTGGCCGCAATCGCCTCGCGCCTGGGCAAGCTGCCTACCAAGGAGGAATACCTCCAGGAAATGGGCGTGATCGATGCTGACAAGGCCAGCGTGTACCGCTACATGAACTTCGACCAGATCGAGGAATATGCTGAGGTTGCCAAGGGCGTGACGGCCTGACAGGCTGCGCTCAGCGCATGAATGCAAACGGCCCTTCGGGGCAATGCCGCTCAGTTAAGTCTGAGCGGCATTTTTTTGACGGGATACTGG
>NZ_CAXIAK010000119.1:0-8941 GCF_964021665.1 uncultured Acidovorax sp. | reverse complement strand
GCCAGTGCTAGCTTTGCGTACCGTCACTTATTGCACTGAAAACGAGGAGACCCCTCCCAGCACCCTCCCCCGCGTCCTTATCCCTCGGCTCATGGCCCATCGTGTGCCGACCTCCTCTGGTAACGCCTTTGGCGGATTCCTTCCTCGCCCTGTCCGAAGACTTCCGGCGCATCGCCCAGGAGTTTGCCGACGCAGAACCCGCAAGGCTGGCCGAGGTAGACCGCCTGGCCGCCGATCTGCCCATGGAGCGCATTGAACTGACATCGCGCGACGAGCCGCTTTGACGCACTCAGCTCGGCCATGCTGCCCTGGCAACGCCCGGCGCAGCGGAGTGCGCTTCAGGCAGCGAGGGCGTGGTCGCCTTCGGTGGTTGTGGTGCGGTGGCCGTTCAGGCCCAGCTTGGCCAGCAACTGCACATCAGCATCCACATCGGGGTTGCCCGTCACCAGCAGCTTGTCGCCGTAAAAAATCGAGTTGGCCCCGGCCATGAAGCACAGCGCCTGCACTGCTTCGCCCATCTGCTGACGCCCGGCCGACAGGCGTACGCGCGCCTTGGGCATGGTGATGCGGGCCACCGCAATCACGCGCACAAAGTCAAACGGGTCGATGGGTTCGCTGTCGGCCAGCGGCGTGCCGGGCACGCGCACCAGGCTGTTGATGGGCACCGACTCGGGGTATGGCTGCAGGTTGGCCAACTGCGCAATCAGGCCCGCACGGTGCACCGGCGCCTCGCCCATGCCCACAATGCCGCCGCAGCACACGCTGATGCCTGCAGCGCGCACGTTCTGCAACGTGTCCAGCCGGTCCTGGTAGGCCCGGGTGCTCACCACGTCGGTGTAGTACTCGGGGGCGGTGTCCAGGTTGTGGTTGTAGTAGTCCAGCCCGGCGTCTTTCAGCGCCTGCGCCTGGTGCGCTTCGAGCATGCCCAGCGTAGCGCAGGTCTGCAGGCCCAGGCCTTTCACGGCGCCAATCAGGGCGCTGACTTTTTCAATGTCGCGGTCCTTGGGCGCGCGCCAGGCGGCGCCCATGCAAAAGCGGGTGGCGCCTGCGTCCTTGGCGGCCTGGGCGGCGCGCACTACCTCCTCCACTTCCATGAGCTTTTCGGCCTTCACGCCGGTGTCGAACTCGGCCGCCTGCGGGCAGTAGCCGCAGTTTTCAGGGCAGCCACCCGTTTTCACCGACAGGAGCGTGGCCAGTTCAATGTCGCCCGCAGGCCAGTGCTGGCGGTGCACCGTCTGGGCCTCGAAAACCAGCTCCAGCAAAGGCTTGTCGAGCAATTGCTGAATCGCTTCGACAGACCACGGGCCCGCCTGGCGAGCCGGAGGCGACGAGGGGCGGTGGATGTGGACGGTTTGGGACGTCGTGCCGGGGTTCATGCTTGCTCCTTGAATGGTGTTTGTGGAAATCGCCCCTGGGCCTTGGCGGTCACCACGCCATGTGTGGTGCCGGGCCGCTGGGCTTGCAATAGGGCGGATTCTGGTCCAGAAAGTTGCACAAATCCAGCCTTCAAGGCCATAAAAACCGTCATAAAAATGGTGCAGCAAAAGACGGCAAATTGAAGAATATTTAGAAGCACTTAGAAAGTTTTTGATGTTTTTTAGACGAACTTGAAAGCATCTGAAAAGTCACTTTTTCTGCCACACGCAACCTGCCCTCATCTGCTGTCTATTGCCGGCAAACTCCCGCGCCAGTCTTCCAGAAATGAGCGCTTTTAACGGCAGACATCTGCGCCATGCAGGCGAAAAAAAGCCAACCTCAAGGGTTGGCTGTTTCGGGGCGTCTGCTCAATCCCCCTGTCTGCCGTTGGGACCCTGTCCCAGGGCGGTGGTTCAGCCCAGCGCCGCAATCACATCGGCAGGTGCCTGCACCAGTTCAATCAGCACGCCCTCCCCCGCAATCGGAAACTCGTCATTGCTCTTGGGGTGCAAAAACGTGATGTCGTAGCCGGCAGCGCCCTTGCGGATGCCACCGGGGGCAAAGCGCACGCCCTTGGCGGTGAGCCATTCCACGGCCTTGGGCAGGTCGTCAATCCACAGGCCAATGTGGTTGAGCGGCGTGGTGTGCACGGCGGGCTTTTTCTCGATGTCCAGCGGTTGCATGATGTCCACCTCCACCTTGAAGGCGCCCTTGCCCATGGCCAGGATGTCTTCATCGACGTTCTCGCGTTCGCTCTGGAAGGTGCCGGTCTGCTCCAGCCCGAGCATGTCCACCCACAGGGTCTTCATGCGTTGCTTGTCGGTGCCGCCAATGGCGACTTGCTGGATGCCCAGGACTTTGAAGGGGCGTTGGTTTGTGCTCATGATTACTCCTGATTTGATAGCTGCCAGCGCTTATCCATCAAGCGCCAGAGGCCAAAAAGACTAAAAGGGGCACAAGGCCCCTCTGGAATGCCTGGCAAACCAAGCGGCAGATCACTGGAATTCCAGGATCACCTGATCCACCGCCAGCGATTCGCCCTTGCCCGCCACGATCTTGCCGACCACGCCATCTTGCGCAGCGAAGAGGATGTTCTCCATCTTCATGGCTTCGATCACAGCCAGCTTTTCGCCCGCCTGCACCTTCTGGCCAGGCTGCACCGCCACATCCACCAGCAGGCCGGGCATGGGCGAGAGCAGGAACTTGGACAGGTCTGGCGGTGCCTTGTAAGGCATCAGCCGGTGCAGGCGCGCGCCCAAGGGCGAGAGCACCAGGGCTTCGATCTGCGTGCCGTTGTGCTGGATGCGCAGGGCCAGCGGGTTCTTGCCCGCGCCGCGCTCGACCTGGGCGGTAAAGCCCTGGCCGTTGCAGGCGCCCTGCACGCGGATCTGGCCCAGCGTGGCAGTGCTACTGATTTGATAGCTTTTGCCGCTTACTGTGACTGCGCTGGAGCCCGATTTGTCTTCAAAGTCAGACACCGTCACCTCGTGGTGCTGGTTCTGCCCTTCGGCCCCCAAAACCACCACCACGAACTGTTCACCCACCTTCACCTCGTGGCCTGCCAGCTGGCCGCTGATGCCCGAGGCGCGCGCGCGGTAGCGGCGGTGCATGAATGCCGCCAGCGCCACCAGGAACAGCGGGTCGCTGTGCGGCACGTCTTCAGCGTGGAAGCCCTTGCCGTAGTTCTCGGCGATAAAGCCGGTGTTGAAGTCGCCCGTCACAAACTTGGGATGCGCCAGCAGCGCCGCCTGGAACGGGATGTTGCTGCTGATGCCGCGAATCACAAAACCGTTGAGCGCTGCGCGCATCTTGGCAATTGCGTCATTGCGGTCCGTGCCATGCACGATGAGCTTGGCAATCATCGAGTCGTAGTACATGGGGATCTCGCCCCCTTCATACACGCCCGTGTCCACCCGCACACCCAGCTTTTTGCTGGTGTCGGACTGGAACATGCTTTCCTCTGGCGGCTGAAAGCGCACCAGGCGGCCGGTGGAAGGCAGGAAGTTGCGGAACGGGTCTTCGGCGTTGATGCGGCACTCAATGGCCCAGCCGTCGCGCTTCACATCGGCCTGGGTCAAGGGCAGCTTTTCGCCCGCCGCCACGCGGATCATCAACTCCACAAGGTCCAGGCCGGTAATGCACTCCGTCACCGGGTGCTCCACCTGCAGGCGGGTGTTCATTTCGAGGAAGTAGAAATCCTGGTCCTTGCCAACCACAAATTCCACGGTACCTGCGGACTGGTACTTCACGGCCTTGGCCAGCGCCACGGCCTGCTCGCCCATGGCCTTTCGCGTGGCGTCGCTGATGAAGGGCGACGGCGCCTCTTCGATCACCTTCTGGTGGCGGCGCTGGATGGAGCACTCGCGCTCGTTCAGGTAGATCACGTTGCCGTGGCTGTCGCCCAGGATCTGGATCTCGATGTGGCGTGGCTCCTGCACGAACTTCTCGATGAAGATGCGGTCGTCGCCAAAGCTGTTGCGGGCCTCGTTCTGGCAGCTGGCAAAGCCTTCAAACGCTTCCTTGTCGTTGTAGGCCACGCGCAGGCCCTTGCCGCCGCCGCCGGCCGAGGCCTTGATCATCACAGGGTAGCCAATGCCCTTGGCAATTTCCACCGCCTGCTCGGGGCCGCTGATGGCGTCGTTGTAGCCAGGAATCGTGTTGACCTTGGCTTCGTTGGCCAGCTTCTTGGAGGCGATCTTGTCGCCCATGGCCGCAATCGAATGCGCCTTGGGACCAATGAAGGCAATGCCTTCGTCTTCGCAGCGCTTAGCAAAGGCTTCGTTTTCAGACAGGAAGCCATAGCCGGGGTGCACGGCCTGCGCGCCGGTCTGCTTGCAGGCCGCAATGATCTTGTCGGCCAGCAGGTAGGACTCGCGTGAGGGCGCTGCGCCAATGTGCACGGCCTCGTCGGCCAGCTTGACGTGGCGCGCTTCCTTGTCGGCGTCAGAGTACACAGCGACAGTCTTGATGCCCATCTTGCGGGCGGTAGCCATGACCCTACACGCAATCTCGCCACGGTTCGCGATCAGGATTTTTGTAAACATTCTCTTCACTCCTCAGGCGATGGGATGGCGTGTAGCAGCCCGCTGTGCGGTCTGCGGCAGGCAATTTGTCGAAACGTCCGCTGTGCGGCCGTTTTCGCCACGGTTGGCGATCAGGATTTTGGTGAACATGTTTTGTCTCTTTCCAAGGGCTCTTACCCGAAACGTATTGGGTTAGGTGCTGGCACAGCCCAGCGAAGCGGTTGGGGCTAGGCGCCGGACCGCAGGCAGTAGCAGCGCTACGACAACGTCCGGTAACGACGCCCCAAGGGCTGTGGCAGTGCCGCTCAAAGGGGAATGTTCCCGTGCTTGCGCCAGGGGTTCTCTATCTTCTTGTTCTGCAGCATCACCAGACTGCGGCAGATGCGCTTGCGCGTCTCGTGCGGCAAGATCACGTCGTCGATAAAGCCGCGTGCACCGGCCACGAAGGGGTTGGCAAAGCGCTGCTTGTATTCCGCCTCGCGGGCAGCCAGCTTCACGGGGTCGTTCTTGTCTTCTCGGAAGATGATTTCCACAGCGCCCTTGGCGCCCATCACCGCAATCTCGGCGTTGGGCCAGGCCAGGTTCACGTCACCGCGCAAGTGCTTGGAGGCCATCACGTCATACGCGCCGCCATAGGCCTTGCGGGTGATGACGGTGATCTTCGGCACGGTGCACTCAGCGTATGCGTAGAGCAGCTTGGCGCCGTGCTTGATGATGCCGCCGTACTCTTGAGAAGTACCTGGCATGAAGCCGGGCACGTCCACAAACGTGACCACGGGGATGTTGAACGCATCGCAAAAGCGCACGAAGCGCGCGGCCTTGATGCTCGACTTAATGTCCAGGCAACCGGCCAGCACCAGCGGCTGATTGGCCACGATGCCCACCACCTGGCCTTCCATGCGGGCAAAACCGATGATGATGTTCTTGGCGTACTCGGGCTGCAGCTCAAAGAAATCCCCGTCGTCCACCGTCTTGAGGATCAGCTCCTTCATGTCGTAGGGCTTGTTGGGGTTGTCGGGCACCAGCGTGTCCAGGCTCATGTCCATGCGGTCGGCCGGGTCGTTGCTGGGGCGCACCGGGGCTTTTTCGCGGTTGTTGAGCGGCAGGTAGTTGTACAGGCGGCGCAGCATCATCAGCGCCTCCACGTCGTTCTCAAACGCCATGTCGGCCACACCGCTCTTGGTGGTGTGGGTGATGGCACCGCCCAGTTCTTCGGCCGTGACTTCTTCGTGCGTCACGGTCTTCACGACTTCGGGGCCGGTCACGAACATGTACGAGCTGTCCTTGACCATGAAGATGAAGTCGGTCATGGCCGGGCTGTATACCGCTCCGCCCGCGCATGGGCCCATGATCATGCTGATCTGCGGCACCACGCCGCTGGCCAGCACGTTCTTCTGGAACACATCGGCGTAACCGCCCAGGGATGCAACGCCTTCTTGAATACGCGCGCCGCCCGAGTCATTCAGGCCGATCACCGGTGCGCCGACCTTCATGGCCTGGTCCATCACCTTGCAGATCTTCTCGGCGTGCGTTTCGCTCAAAGCACCACCGAACACGGTGAAGTCCTGGCTGAACACGAACACCAGGCGGCCGTTGATCATGCCGTAGCCGGTGACCACGCCGTCGCCCGGCACCTTGTTGTCCTGCATGCCAAAGTCCGTGCAGCGGTGCTCCACGAACATGTCCCATTCTTCAAAGGTGCCGTCGTCCAGCAGCAACTCAATGCGCTCGCGGGCGGTGAGCTTGCCCTTTTTGTGCTGGGCGTCGATGCGCTTCTGGCCCCCGCCCAGGCGGGCAAGTTCGCGCTTTTTCTCCAGTTGGTCCAGGATGTCTTGCATGGTCGTCCTTCGGTGAAATGCTGTCTCGTTGGAATGAATTTGCTATTTATTCGATAGCTACTGGCGCTGGTCCAGATTGCGCCAGCAGCAGATTTCTTGCTGCAGTGGAAGCGGCGATGCGCCCCGCCACCACGTCTTGCTGCAACTGCGGCAGCAGCGCGCGCACCTGCGGGTGCTGGCGGAAAGCGAGCTTGAGGCCCGCCTCGATCCGTTCCCACATCCAGGCCAAAGCCTGCTTTTCGCGGCGCTGGACCAGGCGGCCGTTGGCGGTTTGCAGCCTTTGGTATTCGCTCACTGCGGCCCAGAAGCTGTCCACGCCCTGACCCAGCAGCGCACTGATCTGCACCACCTTGGGGTGCCACTGGGCTTCGTTGTGGTGGGCGTTTTCGGGGTTGCCGTGCTGGCCCAGCAGGCGCAGGCTGGAGGTGATCTGCGCCTCGGCCCGCGTGGCGGCGTTCTTGTCAATATCGGCCTTGTTGATGACCACCAGATCGGCAATTTCCATCACACCCTTCTTGATGGCCTGCAGGTCGTCGCCCGCATTGGGCAGCTGCATCAGCACGAACATGTCCGTCATGCCCGCCACGGCAGTCTCGCTCTGGCCCACGCCCACGGTTTCGATGATGACCACGTCGTAGCCCGCGGCCTCGCACACCAGCAGTGCCTCGCGCGTCTTCTCGGCCACGCCGCCCAGCGTGCCGCTGCTCGGGCTGGGGCGGATGTAGGCGCGTTCGTTGACGGAGAGGTGCTCCATGCGCGTCTTGTCGCCCAGGATGGAGCCGCCCGACACGGTGCTGGAAGGATCCACCGCCAGCACCGCCACGCGGTGCCCCAGGCCAATCAGGTACAGGCCCAGCGCCTCGATGAAGGTGCTTTTGCCCACGCCCGGCACGCCGCTGATACCCAGGCGGAACGCCTTGCCCGTGTGCGGGAGCAGTTGGGTAAGCAGCTCGTCGGCCTGGGCACGGTGGTCTGCGCGGGTGGATTCCAGCAGCGTGATGGCTTTGGCCATGGCGCGGCGCTGCAAGGGGCCATCGCCCCCCACAACGCCGCGCTGGATCGCTTCAGGGGTCACGCCGCAACCGCCTTGCGAATCTGCTCCAGCACATCCTTGGCGCTGGCCGGGATGGGAGTGCCGGGGCCGTAGACGCCCTTCACGCCTGCTTCGTACAGGAAGTCATAGTCCTGCGCAGGAATCACGCCGCCCACGAACACGATGATGTCGTCCGCGCCCTGCTTCTTCAGCTCGGCAATGATGGCGGGCACCAGCGTCTTGTGGCCTGCTGCCAGGGTGCTCACACCCACGGCGTGAACGTCGTTTTCAATCGCTTGGCGGGCGCATTCCTCGGGCGTCTGGAACAGCGGGCCCATGTCCACGTCAAAGCCCAGGTCGGCAAACGCGGTGGCCACCACCTTGGCGCCACGGTCGTGCCCGTCCTGGCCCAATTTGGCGATCATCACGCGGGGGCGGCGGCCCTGGTCTTCAGCGAAAGCGTTGATTTCGGTCTTGAGTTTTTCCCAGCCTTCGGCCGAGTCATAAGCGGCAGCGTACACACCGGTCACCTTTTGCGTATCGGCGCGGTGGCGCCCGAAAACCTTTTCCAGCGCGTCAGACACCTCGCCCACCGTGGCGCGCAGGCGGATGGCCTGGATGGACAGCTCGAGCAGGTTGCCCTCGCCGGACTCTGCTGCAGAAGTGAGAGCATCCAGCGCTTGCTGCACCTTGGCTGCATCGCGTTTTGCCTTGATTTCCTGCAGGCGGGCAATCTGGCCGTCGCGCACCTTCACGTTGTCGATTTCGAGGATATCGACCTTGTCTTCCTTGGCCAGCTTGTACTTGTTGACGCCGACAATCACGTCCTTGCCACTGTCGATGCGCGCCTGCTTCTCGGCGGCGGCGGCTTCGATCTTGAGCTTGGCCCAGCCGCTGTCCACGGCCTGGGTCATGCCGCCCATGGCTTCGACCTCTTCGATGATCTTCCAGGCAGCATCCGCCATGTCCTGCGTCAGCTTTTCCATCATGTAGCTGCCGGCCCAGGGGTCGATCACGTTGGTGATGTGGGTCTCTTCCTGGATGATGAGCTGCGTGTTGCGCGCAATGCGGGCGCTGAACTCGGTGGGCAATGCAATGGCTTCATCGAGCGCATTGGTGTGCAGCGATTGCGTGCCGCCAAACACGGCCGCCATGGCTTCGATGGTGGTGCGCACCACGTTGTTGTAGGGGTCTTGCTCGGTGAGCGACCAGCCCGAGGTCTGGCAGTGCGTGCGCAGCATCAGGCTCTTGGGGTTCTTGGCGTTGAAGCCCTTCATGATGCGGCACCACAAGAGGCGTGCGGCGCGCATCTTGGCCACTTCGAGGTAGAAGTTCATGCCGATGGCCCAGAAGAACGAGAGGCGCCCGGCAAAGTCGTCCACGTCCATGCCCTTGGCGATGGCGGTCTTCACGTATTCCTTGCCGTCGGCCAGGGTGAAGGCCAGCTCCAGCGCCTGGTTGGCCCCGGCTTCCTGCATGTGGTAGCCGCTGATCGAGATCGAGTTGAACTTCGGCATGTTCTTGGCCGTGTACTCGATGATGTCGCCAATGATCTTCATCGACGGCTTGGGCGGGTAGATGTAGGTGTTGCGCACCATGAACTCTTTCAGAATGTCGTTCTGAATGGTTCC
>NZ_CAXIAK010000118.1:0-8978 GCF_964021665.1 uncultured Acidovorax sp. | reverse complement strand
AGGGCATCAACGAGGCCGGGGCGATGTCGTCCTGGATCGCGGCCGCGACCTCGTACTCGCATTCCGATGCGCCGATGATCCCGTTCTACATCTACTACTCGATGTTCGGCTTCCAGCGCATCGGCGACCTGGCCTGGGCGGCGGGTGACATGCAGGCGCGTGGCTTCTTGCTGGGCGGCACTTCGGGCCGTACCACGCTGAACGGCGAAGGCCTGCAGCACGAAGACGGCCACAGCCACATCCTGGCGAACACCATCCCCAACTGCGTGAGTTACGACCCGACCTTCGCCCACGAAGTCGCGGTGATCATGCACGACGGCTTGAAGCGCATGGTGGAGCGCCAGGAAAACGTCTTCTACTACATCACCTTGCTCAACGAGAACTACGCCATGCCTGGCCTGCTGCCCGGCACGGAAGAGCAGATCATCAAGGGCATGTACCTGTGCAAGCCCGGCGCCGACGGCGACAAGCGCGTGCAGTTGCTGGGCTCGGGCACCATTCTGCGTGAATCGCTGGAAGCCCAAACCCTGCTGGCCGCCGACTGGGGCGTGCAGGCCGACGTGTGGAGCTGCCCAAGCTTCAACGAATTGACCCGTGAGGGCCAGGACGCCGACCGCTGGAACCTGCTGCATCCGCTGGAAACCCCACGCGTGCCGTTCGTTACCCGCCAGTTGGGCAGCCGCAGCGGCCCTGTGGTGGCATCCACCGACTACATGAAGGCCTATGCCGAGCAAATCCGCCCCTTCGTGCCCAAGGGCCGCAGCTACCGCGTGCTGGGCACCGACGGTTTCGGCCGCTCAGACTTCCGCAGCAAGCTGCGTGAGCACTTCGAGGTGAACCGCCACTACATCGTGATCGCCGCACTGAAGGCGCTGGCCGACGACGGCGTGGTACACGTGTCCAAGGTGGCTGAAGCCATTGCCAAGTACGGCATCAACGCCGACAAGATCAACCCGCTGTACGCCTAACCCGAGACGGAGACAACAATGGCATTGGTCAACATTCAAATCCCGGACATCGGGGATTTCGACGAAGTCGGCGTCATCGAGTTGCTCGTGAAGGTGGGTGACACCGTCAAGGCCGAGCAGTCGCTGATCACGGTGGAGTCCGACAAGGCCTCCATGGAGATCCCCTCCAGCCACGCTGGCGTGGTCAAGGAACTCAAGGTGGCGCTGGGCGACAAGGTCAAGCAAGGCTCGGTGATTGCCGTGGTGGAAGCCGTTGGCGCCACTGCCGCAGCCCCAGCGGCTGCGCCCGCACCTGCCGCGTCCCCCGCAGCCGCCCCGGCTGCTGCAACGGCCGCCCCTGTGGCCGCCGCACCTGCGCCAGCAGCCGCAGGCCCCGTGGAAGTGCGCGTGCCCGACATTGGCGACTTCAAGAACGTGGCCGTGATCGAGTTGCTGGTCAAGCCCGGCGACACCGTGGCGCTGGAGCAATCGCTCTTCACCGTCGAATCCGACAAAGCCTCGATGGAGATTCCTTCGCCTGCCGCTGGCGTGCTCAAGGAACTCAAGGTCAAGATCGGTGACACCGTGAACATTGGCGACCTGGTGGCTATTCTGGAAGGCGTGGCCAGCGCCGCTGCGCCTGCTGCCACCGCACCTGTTGCAGCAGCCCCTGCGCCCGCATCAACCTCGACTCCAGCTCCCGCCATGGCAGCCGCAGCCCCAGTGGTGGCTACGGCTACGGTGGCAGCCCCCGCCCACCAGCCCGGCTCTGCCACGCTGGGCCTGCCCCACGCCAGCCCCTCGGTGCGCAAGTTCGCCCGCGAGCTGGGCGTACCGCTGGAAGAAGTCCAAGGCAGCGGCCCCAAGGGTCGCATCACACAGGACGACATCCAGAACTTCACCAAGCAGGTGATGAGCGGCGCTGCGCAAACCAAGGCCCAGGCCGCTAAGGCACCCGCACCGGCAGCCGGTGGTTCTGGCGTGGGTCTGGACCTGCTGCCCTGGCCCAAGGTCGATTTCGCCAAATTCGGCCCGGTGGAACGCAAGGACCTCTCGCGCATCAAGAAGATCAGCGGCGCCAACCTGCACCGCAACTGGGTTGTCATCCCGCACGTCACCAACCACGACGACGCGGACATCACCGACCTGGAAGCCTTCCGTGTGCAGTTCAACAAAGAGAACGAGAAGAGCGGCGTGAAGGTCACGATGCTCGCCTTCCTGGTGAAGGCCTGCGTGGCGGCGCTGCAGAAGTTCCCCGAGTTCAACGCCTCGCTCGACGGCGACAAGCTGGTGATGAAGAACTACTTCCACATCGGCTTTGCGGCCGACACGCCCAACGGGCTGGTGGTTCCCGTCATCAAGGATGCCGATCAGAAGGGCATCGTGCAGATCAGCAAGGAAATGGGCGAACTCGCCGCCAAGGCGCGCGAAGGCAAGCTGGCCCCGGCAGACATGCAGGGCGGCTGCTTCTCCATCAGCTCGCTAGGCGGCATCGGTGGCCGCTACTTCACGCCCATCATCAATGCGCCGGAAGTGGCCATCATGGGCGTGTGCAAGAGCAGCATCGAACCCAAGTGGGACGGCAAGCAATTCGCCCCGCGCCTGATGCTGCCCCTCTCCCTGAGCTGGGACCACCGCGTGATCGACGGCGCCGCCGCCGCACGCTTCAACGTGTACTTTGCCTCGCTGCTGGCGGACTTCCGCCGCATCGTGATGTAACGCGAGGGCCCGACACATGGCAATCATCGACATCAAAGTGCCCGACATTGGCGATTTCGCCGAAGTCGGTGTGATCGAAGTGCTGGTCAAGCCTGGCGACAGCATTAAGGCCGAGCAGAGCCTGATCACCGTGGAGTCCGACAAGGCCTCCATGGAGATCCCCTCCAGCCATGCTGGTGTGGTGAAGGAACTGAAAGTGAAGCTGGGCGACAAGATCGCCGAAGGCGCCGTGGTGCTGACGCTGGAAGTGCAGGGCGCTGCCGGTGCGGCACCGGCTGCAGCACCCGCCCCCGCAGCCCCGGCTTCTGAGTCAAAACCGGCTCCAGCGCCCGCTGCACAAGCGCCAGCAGCTCCTAATATTGCAGCAGCCAGCTTCGGCGGTTCTGCGGATCTGGACTGCGACGTGCTCGTGCTGGGCGGCGGCCCTGGCGGCTACTCGGCGGCGTTCCGCGCTGCCGACCTGGGCCTCAAGGTCATTCTGGTAGAGCGCTACGCCACCCTGGGCGGCGTGTGCCTGAATGTGGGTTGCATCCCCTCCAAGGCGCTGCTGCATGTGGCGGCGGTGATGGACGAGGTGTCGCACCTGTCTGCCGCTGGCATCGACTTTGGCGCGCCCAAGGTCAACGTGGACCTGTTGCGCGGCCACAAGGAAAAGGTCATCGGCAAGCTCACCGGCGGCTTGGCCGCCATGGCCAAGATGCGCAAGGTGACCGTGGTGCGTGGCTACGGCCACTTTGTGGGTGCCAACCACCTCGAAGTGGAAGAAACCACCGGCACCAGCCAGGACAAGACCGGCACCAAGAAGGTGGTGGCGTTCAAGCGCGCCATCATCGCTGCGGGCAGCCAGGCCGTGCGCCTGCCGTTCATGCCCGAAGACCCACGCGTGGTCGATTCCACCGGCGCGCTGGCACTCAAGGAAGTGCCCAAACGCATGCTCATTCTGGGCGGCGGCATCATCGGCCTGGAAATGGGCACGGTGTACAGCACGCTGGGCGCGCGCCTCGATGTGGTCGAGATGATGGACGGCCTGATGCAGGGCGCAGACCGTGATTTGGTGAAGGTGTGGCAGAAGATGAACGCCCACCGCTTCGACAACATCATGCTCAACACCAAGACGGTGGCGGCCGAGGCCACACCCGAAGGCATCAAGGTGAGCTTTGCACCCGCCAAGGATGGCGTGACAGTGCCTGAACCTCAGGTGTACGACCTGGTGCTGCAGGCCGTGGGCCGCACGCCCAACGGCAAGAAGATCGCTGCCGAAAAGGCTGGCGTGGCCGTCACAGACCGTGGCTTCATCAACGTCGACTTCCAGATGCGCACCAACGTGCCGCACATCTTCGCCATTGGCGACATCGTGGGCCAGCCCATGCTGGCGCACAAGGCGGTGCACGAGGCGCATGTGGCGGCTGAAGTCATCGCGGGTGAACTGCAGGGCAACAAGGAACTTGCCAGCGCCGCCTTCAACGCCCGCGTGATCCCATCCGTGGCCTACACCGACCCCGAAGTGGCGTGGGTAGGCCTGACCGAAGACCAGGCCAAGGCCCAGGGCATCAAGGTCAAGAAGGGCCTGTTCCCCTGGTCGGCCTCGGGTCGCGCCATTGCAAATGGCCGCGACGAGGGCTACACCAAGCTGCTGTTCGACGACTCGCCCGAGGCCCATGGCCACGGCAAGATTTTGGGCGGTGGCATCGTGGGCACCCATGCGGGCGACATGATTGGCGAGATCGCCCTGGCCATCGAAATGGGCGCCGACGCGGTGGACATTGGCAAGACCATCCACCCGCACCCCACGCTGGGCGAAAGCATTGGCATGGCGGCAGAGATTGCCCACGGCTCATGCACGGACGTGCCGCCTGCGCGCAAGTAGACAGCCCCTCCGGTATCCCTGCAAAGCCCGATCCCTCAGAGGTTCGGGCTTTTTTTATGGCCCCTTAAAACGCTTGGCAGAATAGGCTTTTTCGATTCACCAACATAATCTGGGTTTTGTGTCATGCGCGTCGCCGCTGGTGCCACACATCTACAACGAGAAACAGAAAGGCCAACGCATGGATACCTGGATGAATATCGCCATTGGTTTGGTATTGCTGGTGGTGGGCGGCGAACTACTGGTGCGTGGGGCGGTGGCGTCGGCCAAGGCGCTAGGGGTATCGCCGCTGTTGATCGGGCTGACTCTGGTGGGTTTTGGCACCTCTACCCCCGAACTGGTCACCAGCCTTACCGCGGCCCTCAATGGCTCCGCCGGTATTGCCGTGGGCAATGTAGTGGGCTCCAACATTGCCAACATTTTGTTCATCCTCGGGCTGTCATCGGTGATTTATCCGATGGCGGTGAACCCCAAGGGCTTCAAGCGTGATGCGCTTATGGTGTCGTTTGCCGCGCTGGCCTGCCTTGCTGTGGTGCTTTATGGGCGCATGGGCATGGCGCTTGGCCTGCTATTGGTGGTGAGTTTGCTCGCTTACATTGTGTTTGTTTATCTGCAGGAAAGGCAGTCCCCCGACGAAGCTGCAGTGGTGGCCGAGCACCGGGCGGAAGACGCCCGAAAAGGCCCCGCGACCATGGCTTTGTCGGTGGCAATGGCCGTCGCTGGCATAGCAATCACGATTTTTGGCGCACGTTTTTTGGTGGATGGCTCGATTGCTCTGGCCAAGGGGTTGGGGGTGTCGGACACCATCATCGGCCTGACGATCGTGGCGGTGGGCACGTCCATGCCCGAGCTGGTGACCTCGGTGATGGCAGCCATTCGCAAACATGCCGATGTGGCCTACGGCAACATCGTTGGCTCCAACATCTTCAATGTGCTGTTCATTCTGGGCACCACCTCCATGATCCAGCCCATCGACATCCCCGCACAAATCGCAGCGTTTGATATCTGGGTGATGCTGGCGGCCACGGGCTTGCTGGTGTACTTCGCGCGCTCCGGGGCCAAGATCCACCGTTGGGAAGGCTGGGTGTTCATCGGTTGTTATGCGGCCTACACGGGCTATTTGATCTCGATCGCCTGAATCTGCCCCCGAATATTGACCCTCCCAGAAAGTCATTACCCATGGCTGCAAATGCTTCCCATCCGAAATTTCTGGGGTTGTTGCCCCAGGATGCCGTGCCTGGCGCGTTGCTCGTGTTAGTT
The DNA here is from genome assembly GCF_964021665.1 of uncultured Acidovorax sp. Classification (NCBI taxonomy): domain Bacteria; kingdom Pseudomonadati; phylum Pseudomonadota; class Betaproteobacteria; order Burkholderiales; family Comamonadaceae; genus Acidovorax; species uncultured Acidovorax sp. The sequence continues at coordinate 3,188 of NZ_CAXIAK010000118.1, read as the reverse complement.
GCAGCGTTGGCCATGGTGGTGGTCAATTCGCCTTGGGGCACTGCGTACCAGGCGGCACTGTCCACCCCGTTCAGCATTGGACCCACGGGTGGCGGCATTGAAATGAAGCTGGCCTACTGGATCAAGAACGCTTTGATGGCGCTGTTCTTTTTCTTCGTGGGCCTGGAGCTCAAGCGGGAGATGCTGGAGGGCCAGTTGTCAGACCCGAAGGCGGCGCTGTTGCCTGTGTTGGCTGCAGCGGGTGGAATGGCTGCGCCCGCCCTGATGTATCTTGCGCTCGCTGGTAGCGCCGGGTTTACCCGGGGCTGGGCGATCCCTGCTGCCACCGATATTGCATTTGCCCTTGGTGTGCTCTCGCTCTTGGGCAGCCGCGTGCCTGCGGCACTGAAAGCCTTTTTGCTGGCCGTGGCGGTGGTGGACGATCTGGGCGCGATCCTGATCGTTGCATTTTTCTACACCGAAGAAGTGCTGGTGAACTATTTGGTCATGGCAACAGGCGTGGCGGCGGTGCTGGTGGTGATGAACCGTCTGAAGATCGCCTCCATCGGGCTGTACATGCTGGTGGGCGTGGTGCTTTGGGTCGTGATGTACCGATCCGGCATCAGCCCCACTATCGGTGGCGTGATCGTGGCCGCTTGTGTGCCCTTGAAAGACAAGGCAGGCCACAGCCCCCTGCATGAGGCCGAGCACAGTTTTAGACCCTGGGTACTGTTTGGCATCATGCCGGTGTTTGCGTTCGCCAATGCCGGTATCAGTCTGGATGGCGCAGGCGCCTACCTGACCCACCCGGTCACGCTGGGCGCTGCCTTGGGCTTGGCGGTGGGAAAACCGCTCGGGATTGGCGTGATGACCTACCTGGGCGCCCTGGCAATGAAGGCCAGAACGCCGGGCAACCTGATGCAAATCGTGGGCGTGGGCTGCATTGCGGGGGTGGGCTTCACCATGAGCCTGTTTGTGGGGGCGCTTGCGTTCACCGACCCCGCGCTGGCCACACCGGTGCGCCTGGGCGTCTATGCAGGCTCGATCTTGTCGGCGCTGCTGGGTCTGTTCATTTTGACTTACAGCTTGCCCAAGGCCTCTGCAGCTGCGCCGTCAGACATTGAAGATCAAACCCGGCCTTTCATCTCCGCCGAGCCTGAATACGAGGCGCACGACAACGCCAGGCCTTGACTGGCCACGACCAAAGTCGGTTTCCTCAAAGCGCAGCGCATCACAGGCTGGCGTTGTAGTGGCTGTGCACCGCATGACAGCCATGGGGCAGGGCCGATGTGCGCCGACAAAAGTGATGGAAAATACTGGGCTTGCTGCTGCGCGACCTGTGGCAGCAATTTCGCCCCGGCTTTCCACTTTTTTGCTCTCCTGAGCCTGTCCATGCAAGACGTTCAAAACTCCAAGATCTCTGTCGAGAAGATCGGCGGCACTTCCATGACCGCCTTTGGCGATGTGCTGCGCCACATCATGTTGTACGACCGTTCTCGGATTTACGGCCGCATTTACGTGGTGTCTGCCTACTCGGGCGTGACGAACCAGTTGCTGGAGCACAAGAAAACGGGCGAGCGCGGCATTTACGCCCTGTTTGCCGAAGGCAAGGGCTATCAGGACGCACTGGCCAACCTGGCCACCAGCCTGAAAAAGCTCAACGCAGGCTACGCCGACCTGGGCCTGCCGCTGGATGTGGCCGATGCCTTTGTGGACCAGCGCATTGGCCAGGCCCGCGAATACCTCAACGCCATGCACCATGTGCTGGCCAGCGGCTACCTCAGCCGCAAGGATGTGCTGCTGGCAGCGCGCGAAGTGCTGGCATCGATTGGTGAATCGCACAGCGCGTTCAACTCGGTCGAGATCCTCAAGGCCAACGGCGTCAACGCTGTGTTGATGGATCTGGCTGGTTTTGACGACAACGAAGCCTGGACCATTGACGAGCGCATTGCCCACAGCTTCAAGGGCCTGGACCTCTCTGACAAGGTGGTGGTGGCCACCGGCTACACCAAGGGCACCGAAGGCATCATGCGCGAGTTTGACCGCGGCTATTCTGAAGTCACCTTCAGCAAGATCGCCGTGGAAGTGCGCCCCGCCGAGGCCGTGATCCACAAGGAATTCCACCTGTCTTCTGCCGACCCCAACCTGGTGGGCCTGGAAAACGCCATCGTGGTGGGCGCCACCAACTACGACGTGGCAGACCAGCTGGCCGACGTGGGCATGGAGGCCATCCACCCCAAGGCCGCCAAGCCGATGGAGCTGGCAGGCATTCCGATCCGCCTGAAGAACACCTTCGAGCCCGACCACCCCGGTACCCTCATCACCAAAGATTTCGTGGGCGAGCGCGCCCGCGTCGAGATCGTGACCGGCACCGACAAGGTCACGCTGATCGAGATCCACGACCCCAGCATGGTGGGCACCGTGGGCTTTGACGCTGGCCTGATGGAAGTGTTCTGCAAGCACGGCGTGAGCTACATCCTCAAGGCCACCAACGCCAACTCCATCGCCCACTTGGTGTGGGACAGCCAAGCCACCCAGGAACTGGTGGCCGAGCTGGAGGAGACCTACCAGGTCGTGACCATCAAGCCCAGCGCCATCGTGTGCGCTATCGGCTCCAACATCAGCATCCCCGGTGTGCTGGCCAAGGCAGCGCAGGCGCTGGCCGATGCCCACGTCAACGTGAACTGCGTCTCTCAGACCCTGCGCCAGGTGAACATGCAGTTCGTGATCGAGCGCGAAGACTACAAGACTGCCGTGAAGGCGCTGAACATGGCGCTGTGCGTCAATTCAGGCACCCCTGTGCCTCGCGTCTGACACGCAACGTTTGACCGCCTCAAGCCCGCCCAGCGCGGGCTTTTTTGTGAGCGCGGGGGCCTGTAGGGGGATCAGGGGTTGCAGCATGGCACTTTATCTTTTTTTATCCAAAACAGATAATTAACCTGTAAAAGATAAAAAGAGGTAAGCATGGCCACCGACGTTTTTCACCGCACCGCCTACGCCGAGCAGATGGCGCAGCAACTGCTACAGCCGTCGCCCCTGCAGATGAACGTACGCTCAGGCGTGCTGCTGTCGGGCATACGCCGTGTGGGCAAAACCACCTTCCTGCGGCAGGACCTGGTGCCCGCGCTGGAAGCGCGCGGTGCACTCGTGGTGTATGGGGTCTCCTCGTTTTCAGTGCAATAAGTGACGGTACGCAAAGCTAGCACTGG
>NZ_CAXIAK010000117.1:0-9029 GCF_964021665.1 uncultured Acidovorax sp. | reverse complement strand
AACACGTCCTCTTTTTACTGGATCAAGCCGCCTGCGGGCTTAACTGACTGGCATTACGCAAATGCGGGGCTTTGTGTTTGGGCAAGGCGTGCGCTAGCCCGCCTTTAGGAAGCAGCCTTCCAGATGATGTAGTCGGCCTGGTACTTCACCACCTGCTTTTGCCCTGCGTTGGCCGCAGTGCAGGCTGCTGCAGGGGCCACACCACCCTGGGTGGCTACGCGCTGGATGTACGTCACGCCCTGCATCGCGCCCATGCCCATGGCAGGGTTGGCCTTGACCAGCTGCAGCGGAATGTTGCCCGCGCTGGCGGGCGCTACTGCCAGCTGCGTGGCTGTTACCTTGGAGCCGTCGTTGCTCTCCCAGGTGGCTGGTGGGCCGTAGTAGCGGCCCACCACCTTGCCCGAGCGGTCCATCAGCTTCGCATCGGGGCCCACAAACACCCATTCAAAGGCGCTGGGCATGTCTTTTTTGGCGCGGCATTCGTAGGTGATGTCGCCCGCGCCCACGGTTTCCATGGCGATGCGCTGGCCGGCAGGCACCTGCACAGTGGCGGGCAGGCTGCTTTGGTTGAAGGCTGGAGCGGCTGGCGAGCTCATCGAGCCGCAGGCCGTGAGGGCAGCGGCAGCGCCCAACAGGGCCAGGGTGGTCAAAGAGGTGCGGATCGTAGGCATGGTGCTTCCTTGGTTGCGGGTTGAAATGCAGAGGGTGCTTTGCGCCGCAGCAAAGGCGGTAGGGGCATCCTTCACTCCTCTGTACGGAGCCATCGCCACGCTGGATTCAAAAAGTTTTCAGATTTTTTTGAAATGACCACAAACCATCGGTGTGCATGGGTTGAATCTGCCGCGCCCGCGGCTGCGTATTTGTGTTGACAAACGTTGCGCGGCGTTGAAAGCCCCAGGGTATTTCCACCCTTGTGCGCAACCCGCAGGCATCCCACACAATCGGTGCATGAGCACCCTCGACCCAGACCGCGAACTCATGGAACTCCTCGACCGCGTGGCCATGCAGAACGACAAGGCCCTCAAAGCCTTGTACGACCGCACCTCGTCCAAGCTGTATGGCCTGGCGCTGCGCATCGTGCGGGAGCGGGACGCGGCCGAAGATGTGCTGCAGGAGGCGTTTGTCTCCATCTGGCGCGGTGCAGGCAGTTACCGCGCCTCGCTGAGCCCGCCCCTGGCCTGGATGGGGCTCATCGTGCGCAGCCGGGCCCTGGACGCCCTGCGCAAACGCACGGCCGACCGCGCAGGCGTGACGGACGAGCTTGACGAGTTGCTGGCCGACACCCTGGAAGGCGACAGCCCCAACCCCATGGACGTGAATGACGCCAGCCAGCAGGCTTTTGCCCTGCACCAGTGCCTGACGCGGCTGGAAGCCAAGCAGCGTGAGGTGGTGAGCCTGGCCTATCTGCGCGACCAGAGCCATGGCGAGCTGGCCGAGCAGCTCCAGCTGCCCCTGGGCACCGTCAAGACCTGGATACGGCGCGGGCTGGAGCAGTTGCGCCAATGCATGGCCCGGTACGCATGAGGGCCCACACGCCATGAACATCACCCAACACCCTGAACTGCTGCAGCGCCTGGCTGCCAGCTATGCCCTGGGCACACTGCGCGGGGGTGCCCGCCGGCGTTTTGAAACACTGGCCCGCGAACATGCCGCCGTGCGGGCCGCTGCACTGGTGTGGCAAACGCATTGGTCGGGTCTGGCTGAATTGCAGCCCGGCACCACGCCTGACCCGGCCGTGTGGCTGCGCATTCAGAACCTGGTGCAAGCGGACCAAGCCCAGCACCGCATGGAGCTGGCGCGTGCCCAGACTGCGAGCGCGTCAGGCTGGTGGCGCAGCCTGCGCTGGTGGCGCGCCGCGGCGGCAGCGGGTGCGCTGGCCACCGTGGCCGCCGTGCTGGTGGGGTGGCAGGCGCACGGAGGGCTACAGGCTGCCACCAGCGCCCAAATAGCGGCGCTGCAGCAGCAGTTGCAAGCCACACCCCAGATCCAGTATGTGGCCGTGCTGGCCGATGACCAGGCCGCGGCCTCGATGCTCGTCACCTTTGACCCCAAGAACCAGAAGCTCGTGCTGCAGCGGGTGGGCGGTTTCCAGGAGGGCGATGACAAATCCCTGCAACTGTGGGCTTTGCCGCCCGCAGGCGGGCCGCGCTCGCTGGGCGTGCTGGGGCAGGACAAGCTGCTCACCCTCACGGCGGCGGAACAAGAGGTGAAGCAGGTTCCCACCCTGGCCATCAGCCTGGAGCCCAAGGGCGGCGTGCCCAGCGAAGGGGGCCCCACCGGGCCGGTGCTGTTCAAGGGCGCGCTCATCCAGCGCATGCTGTGAACAAAAAAGTGGGGCGGCGTGAATCCGGCAGGCTGGGCGGCGCGTACCAGGTAAGGGTCAGCACATCGTGGTTCTGACAAGCACACAACCTTTGGAGGAGACACCCCGATGACCTTGCCCCTACGACCAATTGCACAGGCCGCCGCCTTGGCGGCCCTCTTGGCCTTTGGCGCGGCCCAGGCCGACACTGGCAAGCTGGTGTTGACCGGGGGCGTCAGTTCCATCACCGGCAGCGCCGGGGGCGGCATCACCCCCTGGGCGGTGATTGGAACCCAGGCCACCGAGGGTGAATGGGGATTCAGCGCCTATGGCACCCGCGCAGGCACGCAGGACTACGCACTTTCCAGCTACGGAGCAGCCATCGGTTGGCAGGACAGGGTGGAGCTGTCACTGGCGCGGCAGGATTTTGATGCAGCCCCGGCCTTCGCCCTCAACGGCATCGCGCCTTTTGGCGTGGCGCCCGGCCAGCACATCAAGATGGACGTGCTGGGCCTGAAAGTGAAACTGCTGGGCGATGCCATTCTGGATGCCGACACCTGGGTGCCACAGGTGGCGCTGGGGCTGGAGCACAAACAGATGCGCCCCGGATCACTGCAGTCGGTGCTGGATTTTCTGGGTACCAAGACGAGCGGCACCGATCTGTACCTGAGCGCTACCAAGCTGCTGCTGGACAAGAGCCTGCTGCTCAACACCACCCTGCGCTACACCAATGCCAACCAAAACGGGTTGCTGGGCTTTGGCTCGGCCGCGCCTGGCAAGAACCGCCGCAGCCTGCAGCCCGAGTTTTCGATCGCCTACCTGCTGCGGCACAACCTTGCCGTGGGGGCCGAGTACCGCTTCAAGCCCAACAACCTGCAGGCCTTGGGTGCGGCAGCCGGCCTGGGGGCTGCCCTGCGCGAGGACGACTGGAAGGATGTTTTCGTTGCCTGGGCGCCCAGCAAAAATGTCTCGCTCACGCTGGCGTGGGTGGACCTGGGCCGCATCGTGCCGGGCGTGACCCGGGACCGGCGCCAAACCGGTTACTACCTTTCGGCCCAGGTCGCGTTCTGACCGAGCCGGTTTTCACCTTCTGGAGCTCCACCATGACTACCCAACTCTGCGCATGGGCCCTGCCCGCCGCCGCGCAAACAGCCTCGACCCCTTCATCCACCGCGCCCGCAGGCCTGTACCAGGCGCTGGGCGAAAAGCCTGGCATCACGCGCCTGGTCGATGATTTTGTGAACCGCGCTGTGAAAGACCCGCGCATCGGCAGCCACTTCAAGGACGCGAAGCTCCAGGCCCTCAAGGAAAGCCTGACTGACCAGATTTGCCAACTCAGCGGTGGCCCTTGCCAGTACGAAGGCGGTGACATGAAGTCTGCCCACGCTGACATGGACATCACCAAAGCCCATTTCAACGCGCTGGTGGAAGTGTTGCAGGCGGCGATGGCGGCCCAGGGCGTTGCGTTTGCGCAGCAAAACTGCCTGCTGGCGCTGTTGGCCCCCATGCACCGCGACATCATCACCGTGCGCTGACCATGCAATCCATTGTTGCTACATTATTGATAGCTGGTTGCGCTTATTCCATAAGCGCTAGCGCCGGAAATGTTCAAATTCAGGTGCTAGGCCGTGACGGAAAGCCCGTGCCCGAGGCTGTGGTGGTGCTGTACCCCAGCGCAGCCAACGCGGCCACAGCGCCCAGCCTGCTGCAAGCCAGCCCCACCATCGAACAAGAACGCATGCGCTTTGTGCCCGCGCTCACGGTGGTGGCGCCGGGCACCACGCTGCGTTTTACCAACCAGGACCGCTGGGACCACCATGTGCGCGGCACGCCGGTGGGCCCCGCAGCCACGGGCGGGGCAGGGGGCAATGAAGGCTTTGAGATGCGGTTGGCGGGCAAGCAAGACGGGCAGGCCGCCCAGGCAGCCGAGACCACCGTGCGCCAGCCTGGCGTGCTGCTGCTGGGCTGCCACCTGCACGGCTCCATGCGCGGCCATGTGTTTGTGACCGATTCGGCCTGGACGCTCAAGACCGACATCGACGGTATCGCCCGTTTTGCCAGCGTGCCCGATGGCGCCGCGCAAGTGCGCGTGTGGCATGCCGAGCAACTGGTGGACCTGCCGCGCAAGGCGCTGAATGTGGTGCCCGGCCCGGTGCTGGATACCGTGCAGCTCAGTGTGGTGCCCCGCGTGCGGCGTGCACCCCCTGCCGCGCCTGCAGGCCCCGGCAACACCCCGGGTGGACCCATGGGGTCGTACAGCCTGGCCCCCGTTTCGGCCCACCCAGCCCATCAGCACCCCGGCAGCTGATCCGCCACACCAGCGGGTGGTCCAACGGGGGCGGGTCAGCAGGGCAGTCACTTTGAACGGGCGGAGTGCTTCGCCCTTTCTTTGTATGAGTCTCCACGGCCACCCGACGGCAGGGCTGCCAGGGAGGCGCCGAGGTCAGCCAGGCTGCTTGAGCCCGCCGGGCCCGGAGGGCACGGTGTTGGCACTGCTCTTCTGGCCGCCAGCTGCGGTGCTGCCCACCTCCTGCTTCACGCTGCCGGGGGCGCGTTTAGGTACAGGTACAGCGCCTGCGCGTCCACATCGCTCAACTGACCCAGCGACTCGAAGGGCATGACCTGGATGGGCGTGCCGTCCGGTCGCTTGCCGGTGCGCAGCATGGACACAAAACTGGCAGCGTTGGGATAGCGGGCCAGGGCGGTGCCCGCGCTGTGTGTGCCAGGACGGATGTCTGCGGCCGCAGGCCAATCGGGCGGCGCGCCCGGAATCTTGCCGCCCGACAGATCGGCACCGGGGCAGCCGGTGCCATGTTGGCCACGTATTGGCCGTTGGCCAGCGTCACGCCAGCAGCGGTGGGGCGCGAGGGCGCCAACTGGTGGTCGATGCGCGAAGCTGCGTCAGGAATCGCCCCCAGCCCATACAGCACCCAGGCAGGGTGCGGCAGATCGATCACCGCCTGCTCGCCTTCCTTCGGCGGGAACTGGCGCACATAGGACACCAGGGCGTTCAGGTCTTCGTTGGTGAAGCGGTTGTAGTCCTCGCTGGGCATCGCCAGCAGCGGGCGGCCGTTGGGCTTGACGCCATGGCGGATCACGCTGTTCCAGTCCTCGGGCGGGTAGCGTGCCACCACGCCCGCGGGCCTGATGTTGGGCCCCACGATGCGCGTGCCCTTGCCATCGTTGACGAACTCGCGGCCCGTGCCCTGTGCGCCGTGGCAGTAGGAGCAGCTGCGCGATGCATACAGATAGCGCCCGCGCTCGATGGTCTGCGCATCGGTGGTGTAGGCCACGGGGCGGGGCTTGATGTCGATGGTGCGGTTGCGCTTTTGCTCGGCCAGGTACAGGCCGCTGGCTGCCGAGCCGATCACAATCGCACCCAGCAGCATGGCGCCGCTCGCAGTCCATTTGATCCAGCGTTTCATGGTGGCATCCCTCTTCTTCGATTCAACGATCCAATTGCCGTTCAGGCGGCGAATTCAGAATTCGAAGCAGCGGTGAGTGGCGACCTCGCTATCCACTGGGCGCCATGCCCGGTGACATATGTCACAGACTTCCTGCCGGTTTTGTTGCGGAAGGCACCTGTGGGGCGCGACGCGGCTGTGGTTTACCGACAAAAAATCTGACGAGGAGAGGTGTATTCAATGAGCTATGTCATCCACATATGGGACCAGCCCACCCCGGCCACCTGGACGGAGGCCTGCTCGGTTCTGGCGCGGCTGGTGAACCAGCCCGCGTCACCCCACCCGCGTTTTGCAGAGCTGGCGCGGCGTATGCATGTGTGGATGCCAGAGCTTGCCGTCGACTGGACTCTGGATGCGCCGGATGGTGTGGTGGATGAGGCCGTGTGGTCGCTGGCACTGGCTCAGACCTTGCCGGATAGCTTTTATCCGCGCCTGATCGATCAGGCGGTGAGCCTGGGGCTGAGCGTGTACGACGAGCAGGCGGGAGAGTGTTTTGTGCCCGGGCCTTGGCGGATGTCGGTGGCGGGTCGGGAGCCGCTTGTCCATGCGCCGGTTGCGCCTCCCGCGCCGTCGGGTTTGCTCGATGTTCAAGGGCGCTTTCGGGCGCTGGTTTTGCCGCGCCTGCAGCGCCATGGGTTCGCGCTGGAAACGCCCGCGCCACGCGGCAACCTGGTGGAAACGCACCTTGTGCGGCCTACCCCGCTCGGGGACCAGCGCATTCATGTCGACTGGATGGGCGATGCGGCCAGCCACTATGTGGCAACGGTGATTTCCCGCATCACGCCTCAGTTGCCCGAAGCGGTGGCCAAAGTGTGTGCACCTCAAACGCGGATCCTCTTCAATGTGGAGGATACCCCGCAGATCAATGCCTTTCTGCGCAACTTTTCCCCCAAGAACCCCACATCGCGCAGCTACCTCGCCTCCGGTGTCGAGGGACTGGACGTTTTCATGTCTGCGCTGGGCGATTGGCTCCTGACAGAGTTGGTGCCCGTGCTGGACCAGTGCAAAATGCTGGACGATTTTCTGGCGTACGAGTTGGGTGAGCCCCGCAGCCCGATCTACGTCATGGCCTATCTGGCCAATCTCGCTCTGGCGTATGGTGCAGGGGTTCCTGATCTGGATGCGCGCTTTGACCAGCTCATGCAGCGGCGCCGCGCGCAAGGGATGAATCCTGCGCAAATGGCAGCAGCCTTCGAGGCACTGCGCTCGCTTCGCATCGCTTGAGGATTTTGCAGCGGGCTCCCGGCGGGCGCTTTACCACCCCCCACCCAGCGGCGCTGGATGGTTTGGGTCACGCCGCCCGCTACCGCTGCCCCGCGCACTCCGCCACCAGCCAGTCCCGGAAGGCCTTGACCAGAGGCGACTGCGCGCGCGCCTCGGGGTACACCAAGTAATACGCATCGGTGCTGGTGAGCACCAGGTCTGACAGCTCTACCAGGCTGCCTGCGGCCAGTTCCTGCTCGATCAGAAAACGCGGCAGCAGCGCCGCGCCCAGGTGCGACACCGCAGCTTGCGCAATCATGGCGAAGTGCTCCGACTGGGGGCCACGCAAGGCCAGCGCCGTGGGGGCGCCCGCCAGTTCAAACCATTCAGCCCACTGCGTGGGGCGGGTGCTTTGCTGCAGTAGCGCCACGCGGGTCAGATCTTGCGGTGTGCGGATGTTATGGCGGTCGCGGTAGATGGGGCTGCACACGGGCACGGTTTCCTCGTGCATCAGGTATTCGCACACCGCCCCGGCCCAGTGCGGCGCGCCGAAGTGGATGGCCGCGTCAAACGGCGTGCCGGCAAAGTCAAAAGGCTCAGTGCGCGCGGAGAAATTGACCATGGCCTCAGGGTGCCGCGCCATGAAGCCCCCCAGGCGCGGAATGAGCCAGCGGGTGCCCAGCGTGGGCAGCACGGCCAGGTTGAGCAGGCCGTCGGTGCTGGCAAACGCCATGGTCTTTTGCGTGCTGGCCGACAGTTGCTGCAGCACGGCCTGCACATCGGCTGCGTAGATGCGGCCTGCATCGGTCAGCACCACGCGCTGGCGCACGCGGTGAAAGAGGGCGGTGCCCAGTTGCTCCTCCAGCTGGCGAATCTGGCGCGACACCGCGCTTTGCGTCAGGTGCAACTCTTCAGCCGCCCGCGAGATGCTGGTGTGCCGGGCAGCCGCCTCAAAGGCCAGCAAGTCGGCAATCGGCGGCAAAAAGGTCTTGCGGAACATGGCGGTGCGGCACTGGGGTTAATGCTGAGATGGAATGAGCTGGCGGCATGGCGTGTTCACTGTTTTGGGGTGATAGCGCTTTGTATTGGAGCGCAGGCTACTCCTGAATTTGCACCAGATTTTGCTTGACTTCATTCTGATTGGGTATGAAGTTGTTCCAATTTTTTGCTATGCACTTCGGGGTGCAGGGTGGATAGTGGCACCATCTTTGCTGCAGAAATGCTTGTGCCGGGGCGCCTGGGCTGTTGGCCCGCCTGCCCCAGCTTTTTCATTGAACATCTCACCGTTTGATTGCCATGTCTGACACCTCTGTTGCTTCCAGCGTCGTTTCTGAAGTCCATGCCCTGCTGCAGCGCCTGGGCGTACCCGCGTCTGCTTATCAGGGGGGCGATTTGGCTGTGCGCTCGCCCCTCACCGGCGAAGTGGTGGCCCATGTGCCCCAGCACACGCCCGCGCAGGCCAGCGCCGCCATTGGCCGCGCACACGCAGCCTTCGCCACCTGGCGCACCGTGCCCGCGCCGCGCCGGGGCGAGCTGATCCGCCTGCTGGGCGAAGAGCTGCGCACCGCCAAGGCCGACCTGGGCCGCCTGGTGACCTTGGAAGCGGGCAAGATTCCGTCCGAAGGCCTGGGCGAGGTGCAGGAGATGATCGACATATGCGACTTTGCCGTGGGCCTGTCGCGCCAGCTCTACGGCCTGACGATTGCCACCGAGCGCCCCGGTCACCGCATGATGGAAACCTGGCACCCGCTGGGTGTGTGCGGCGTCATCTCCGCGTTCAACTTCCCCGTGGCCGTGTGGTCGTGGAATGCCGCGCTGGCCGTGGTCTGCGGCGACCCGGTGGTGTGGAAGCCGTCTGAAAAGACCCCGCTCACCGCCCTGGCCACGCATGCCATTGCCCAGCGTGCACTGGCCCGCTTTGGCAGTGACGCGCCCGCAGGCCTGTTGGAGTTGATCATTGGTCAGCGCGATATTGGCGAGGTGCTGGTGGATGACGTCCGCGTACCCGTGCTGTCTGCCACCGGCTCGACCGCCATGGGCCGCGCAGTGGGCCCGCGCCT
>NZ_CAXIAK010000116.1:0-9204 GCF_964021665.1 uncultured Acidovorax sp. | reverse complement strand
TCCCGCACCGGCACAGCCGCCCGCGCCCATGCCGCCACAAACGGCTGTGCCTGCGGCCCTTGCGGCCCCAGCACCTGTCGTGGCGACATTGCCGCCCGCAGCGGAAGCGGAACCAGCTGAAGCCGCCCCATCGCCAGCGCCTGCCAATGCACTGCAGCCCTCTTACTTCGTGAACGTTGGCATTTTTTCCAACGGCAAGACGACGCGCGACACCGTGGCCAAGCTGCGCAAAGCAGACTTGCCCGTGAATGTGCAGGCCGTGAACACCAACCGTGGTTCGCGCACCCGCGTGCGGGTGGGGCCCTTCAACACATTGAAGGCGGCCGACAAGGCAGCGGTATCGGTGCGGGCGCTGGCGCTCGAAGCCGACGTGATCCGCCAGTGAGGCACAGGCTCACCTTTTTGGCCCTTTTACCCCTCCGATAGAACCGCTGATCGACACGCCATGCGCCACCCCCTGCCCTATGCCTTTGCCCGCTCATCACAGCTTCTGCTGGAGGATGATGGGCAACAGCTTGTTCTCTGGCATGGCCCTGCGCCCGACGTGACCGCGCTGTCGGAGGTCTTGCGCAAGCACAAGGTGAGGCACCTGCTGTCGCTGGACGCTACCAGCCTGGCGCAGCGCATCAGCGCCGCCTACGCGCAGGGAGAATCGAGCGCTGCCACGGTGGTGAGCGAGGTCGAGAGCGATGCCGACCTCTCACGCATGATGCAGGACCTGCCTGCGGTGGAAGACCTGCTGGAAACCGCAGACGACGCGCCCATCATCCGCATGCTCAACGCCCTGCTGACGCAGGCCGCGCGCGATGGGGCGAGCGACATCCACATCGAGCCGTACGAGCGCCACAGCAGCGTGCGCTTTCGCGTGGACGGCACGCTGCGTGAAGTGGTGCAGCCCAACCGCGCGCTGCATGCGGCCCTGATCTCGCGCCTGAAGATCATGGCGGACCTGGATATTTCGGAAAAGCGCCTGCCGCAAGACGGCCGCATCAGCCTGCGCCTGGGCACGCGCGCCATCGACGTGCGCGTATCCACCTTGCCCAGCGCCCATGGCGAGCGCGCCGTGCTGCGCCTGTTGGACAAGAGCGAGAACAAGATCAGCCTGGAAGCCGTGGGCATGCAGGGCGAAACCCTGCGCCGCTTTGAGGGGCTGATCAGCCAGCCGCACGGCATCATTTTGGTGACAGGGCCCACAGGCTCGGGCAAAACCACCACGCTGTACGCTGGCCTGGGCCGCCTGGACGCCACGCGCAACAACATCATGACGGTGGAAGACCCGATTGAGTACGAGTTGCCCGGCGTGGGCCAGACGCAGGTGAACAGCAAGATCGACCTGACGTTTGCCAAGGCCTTGCGCGCCATCCTGCGCCAAGACCCGGACATCATCATGATCGGTGAGATTCGCGACTTCGAAACCGCGCAGATCGCCATCCAGGCCTCGCTCACCGGTCACCTGGTGCTGGCCACGCTGCATACCAACGATGCGGCCAGCGCCGTGACGCGCTTGATCGACATGGGGGTGGAGCCCTTCCTGCTGTCTTCCTCACTGCTGGGCGTGCTGGCCCAGCGGCTGGTGCGCAAATACTGCGGCACCTGCCACGGCAAGGGTTGCGAGGCCTGCGGCCACACAGGCTACGCAGGGCGCACCGGGGTGTTTGAGTTGCTGGTGACGGACGATGCCATCCGCGCACAGATCCACGCCCAGGCGTCAGAAGCCGAGATTCGCACCGCAGCCCTGGCTGCTGGCATGACGCTGATGCGCGAGGACGGCGAGCGGCTGATTGCTGCAGGCATCACCAGCCGCGAGGAAGTGCTGCGAGTCACCAGGGATTGAGCCCCGCAGCAGGTGAGGGCGCCCCACCGCTCAGGTGAAGCAAACCGGCCCTAACCCAGGGCCCTGGGTCAGGCCAGTCGGGGCACTGCTTGCCCCAGCAAGGCTGTAGGAGCATCGTGGCTGTAGCCATCATCCTCATGCCGACTCAGACGCATACCCTCTGCAGGCAACTTGAACTGCGCCACCGCACGCGTGAGCTGCACGGCCTGTTCGCGCAACGATTCGGAGGCCGCGGTCGATTCCTCGACCAGCGCCGCGTTCTGCTGAGTCATGTTGTCCAGCTGGCTCACCGACTGGCTGATTTGCGCCACGTTGTCGCTTTGCTCAGAAGACGCTGCGGTGATCTCTTCGATGATGCCGGACACGCGGCGCACGCTGCTCACGATCTCTGTCATCGTCTCACCCGCTTGGCTCACCAGGCGCGAGCCATCTTCAACGCGTTCCACAGACGATCCGATCAGGCCCTTGATTTCCTTGGCCGCTTCGGCGCTGCGCTGGGCAAGACTGCGCACCTCGCTGGCCACAACCGCAAAACCGCGCCCCTGCTCGCCCGCGCGGGCTGCTTCCACGGCCGCGTTGAGCGCCAGAATGTTGGTCTGGAAAGCAATGGAATCGATCACGCCGGTGATGTCGGCAATCTTGCGCGAGCTGGCGGTGATCTGGTCCATGGTGGTCACCACCTGCGACACCACGGCGCCACCACGGGCCGCCACTTGAGCGGCAGACGATGCAAAGTCGCTGGCCTGGCGTGAAGACTGGGCGCTTTGCTGGATGGTGCCTGTCAGCACTTCCATGGACGAGGCGGCCTCCTCCAGGTTGGCTGCAGTCTGCTCAGTGCGTTGGCTCAGGTCGTGGTTGCCCGTGGCAATTTCCGAGCTGGCGGTAGAAATGTTGCTGGCGGCCTCTTGCACCTGGTGCACCAGCCCGCGCAGCGCGTCCTGCATGCGGGCCATTGCGCCCACCAGTTGCCCGACCTCATCGCTGGAAGTCACTTGCACATCACGCGAGAGGTCACCACCCGCGATGCGCTCGGCCAATTCACTCGCTTGCGAGATCGACTGGGTGATGGAACGCACGCTGAAGAACGTGAGCGGAATCAGCACAGCCAGCGCCAGCAGCAGCGCCCCGCCAATCATTCCAGACATGGTGGAAGCCAGTGCGTCCACACCCTGGCGGGCTTCGTCCATCTTCTTGCGGGCATCCATGGCCAGGTCGAACAGCAGTTTGTCGCTGGCCTCCATGTGCTTCTTGTACTTCTCGGCATAGGCGCCGCCCACTGCCCCGTCAATCTGCGCACGCTCGATCTGCTCGAACACGGGCGAAATGCCGGCCTCGTACTCTTTCACTTCGGCCAAGGCCTTGTCGATGGCTTCTGCAAAGCTCGCATCGCCCGCCTGCACCTTGCGCACATCGACCATACCCTTGTTCAGGTTTTGCAGCGACTTCTTCCACAAGTCCCGCCCATTCGACACTTCAATCGTGTTGTTGAAGTTGATGATGATGTCTTTTTCAGCGCGGCGCAGATCCCCCAAAGTGGTTCGCAACTCGCCCATGTCGGTCATGGTCTGCACCCTTTGGGTGAACAGCACTTCCAGCGTGTTACGGGTCCGCTCCAGCGCCAGGTATCCCATTGCACCGATCACGACCAGCAAGACCAGAGAAAAGACAGTACCGAAATAAAGGCGGGTGCGAATGGAGAGTCGATTGAGAGCGTTCATGGCGCAACCTCACAATTTTTAACAAATCGACTACAGGATAGCCACTTTGGCGCCATTGAGACGTAGCGTTTGCCCTAGACGCCATGGCGCGCTGGTGGGCAGTGTCTGACGCCCCTTGAAATAGAGTCCTGATGGGACGAGCCACGCCAGGCTGACACTGCAGACCGCCCATGCCGATAGCTTGAGCAAACCCCCAAGGCAGGTAGCCCCGGGGCGAGTGAAAACCTGAGCGCGACTGTAGAGGCCACGACCATCGCGCTCCAGAGGGTATTCACCCGTGAACCTGCCATGAACAGGGAGATGCTCAACCCATTAGCGCTGCTTATTCAGCTTTCAGCGGCACATACAACTGCCCGCCATTGCGCTGGAATTCCACCGCTTTGACTTGCATGCCTTGTGCCAGCGCGTTCTGCTCATCCAACCCCTTCTGCGCAGCAAAGTCGCGCACTTCCTGGGTGATCTTCATCGAGCAGAACTTGGGGCCGCACATCGAGCAGAAATGCGCCACCTTGGCGCTGTCCTTGGGCAGCGTCTCGTCGTGGTACTCCTTGGCCGTTTCGGGGTCCAGGCCCAGGTTGAACTGGTCCTGCCAGCGGAAGTCGAAGCGCGCCTGGCTCAGTGCATCGTCGCGCGAGCGGGCGCCGGGGTGGCCCTTGGCCACGTCGGCCGCGTGGGCCGCGATCTTGTACGCGATGATGCCCTGCTTCACGTCGTCACGGTCGGGCAGGCCCAGGTGCTCCTTGGGCGTCACGTAGCACAGCATGGCCGTGCCCATCCAGCCGATCATGGCCGCGCCAATCGCGCTGGCGATGTGGTCATAGCCCGGCGCGATGTCGATGGTCAGGGGGCCCAGGGTATAGAACGGAGCCTCGTGGCAGGTCTTGAGCTGCTCGGTCATGTTGGCCTGGATCATGTGCATGGGCACGTGGCCGGGGCCTTCGATCATGGTCTGCACGTCGTGCTTCCAGGCCACCTGGGTCAGCTCGCCCAGCGTGTGCAGCTCGGCAAACTGCGCTTCGTCATTGGCATCAGAGGCGCAGCCGGGGCGCAGGCCGTCGCCCAGGCTGAACGACACGTCGTACGCCTTCATGATGTCGCAGATGTCCTCGAAGTGCTCGTACAGAAAGCTCTCGCGGTGGTGCGCCATGCACCACTTGGCCATGATGGAGCCGCCGCGCGAGACGATGCCCGTGCGCCGCTGCGCCGTGAGGTGGATGTAGGCCAGGCGCACGCCCGCGTGGATGGTGAAGTAGTCCACGCCTTGCTCGGCCTGCTCGATCAGCGTGTCGCGGAAGATCTCCCAGGTCAGGTCCTCGGCCACGCCGCCCACCTTTTCCAGCGCCTGGTAGATCGGCACGGTGCCGATGGGCACGGGCGAGTTGCGCACGATCCAGTCGCGCGTGGTGTGGATGTTTTTGCCGGTGGACAGGTCCATCACGTTGTCGGCGCCCCAGCGGATCGCCCAGACGAGCTTTTCCACTTCTTCTTCAATGCTGGACGTGACAGCCGAGTTGCCGATGTTCGCGTTGATCTTGACCAGGAAGTTGCGGCCAATCGCCATCGGCTCCACCTCGGGGTGGTTGATGTTGGCCGGGATGATGGCGCGGCCCCGGGCTACTTCGTCGCGCACGAATTCGGGCGTGATGATGCGAGGGATGCTGGCACCCATCGGGTTGCCCATCAGGCGCTTCTCACGGCCTGCGTCGGCCATGTACTGCTCCATCCACTCGCGCTTGCCGTTCTCGCGGATGGCCACGTATTCCATCTCGGGGGTGATGATGCCCTTCTTGGCGTAATGCATCTGCGTCACGTTGGCGCCGGCCTTGGCGCGCAGGGGCTTGCGCTGCAGCGCGGCGGCCTCGGCGCGCAGCTGGGCCAGGCGGGTGGCGTCCTCGCTCTTTTGCCCGTCGTCCAGCGCTACGGGCGCGCGGCCTTCGTAGTGCTCCACATCGCCACGGCCGGTGATCCAGCCGCCGCGCACGCTGGCCAAGCCCTTGCGCACGTCAATCAGGGCATCGGGGTCGGTGTAAGGGCCCGAGGTGTCATACACGCTGACCACCTCGCCATTCGTCAAGGCAATGTCGCGCACAGGCACGCGCAGGTCGGCGTGCAGCTGGCCGGGAATGTAGGCCTTGCGCGATGCGGGGAAAGGCTCACGCGTCAGCGCCAGCAGTTCGGCAAATTTCTCGCGGGTGATGGGGTCGGGGGCGTTCATGGTGCAGGTCTCCTGGTTCCGGTAGCGGTGGGTTGTGCTCCGGAATGGACCTGTGCATCCCTCGGGTGCGGCAGCACCTAAGGCAAGCGGTGCCCGCAATGAATGCAGGCACTGGACAAGGAGGTCAGCTCTTCTTCCGCCGGTATGAACCGGATCAAGTTCGTCGGGTTCGCAAGCTCGCCTGAATTTCTTCAGGTCTCTTGCATCTCAGCGCATCAGCACACCCCGGAGCAGGCGCGAGTATAGGCCAGCTCCGTTGTGGTGCTGTATGGTCAGAGCAATCGCTCGAAGAGAACCACCACAAAGAAGACGACGGCGGCGATGGTCGTCCACTTGAGAATCACCAGCCCCAGCCGTTTGTAGAACGCTTGCCCAGTGCCCACATAAAAACCGAAACACACGGCAGATGCGAGCAACAGGAACAGGGCCAGCCAGCGGACGATCAGCATGACAGGTGATTTACCAGGCCCGTGCAGGCTGAGCAAAGCCCGCGGGTGCCTGGCGCTCGTCCTCGAACGTGACCACGTCCCAGGCATCGCGCTGGGCCAGCAACTCACGCAGCAGCAGGTTGTTCATGGCATGGCCCGAGCGGAACGCGCTGTAGGCGGCCAGCAGCGGCTTGCCAATGAGATACAAGTCGCCCATGGCATCCAGTATCTTGTGCTTGACGAATTCATCGTCATAACGCAGACCGTCGCTGTTGAGCACCTTGTAGTCGTCCATCACGATGGCGTTGTCCAGCCCACCGCCCAAGGCCAGACCGTTGGAGCGCATCATCTCCACATCACGGGTGAAGCCAAACGTGCGCGCACGGGCAATGTCACGGCTGTAGTTGCCTTGCCCCAGGTCAAACTCCACCCGCTGGCCGGTGGAGTCCACGGCGGGGTGGTGGAAGTCAATTTCAAAACTGAGCTTGTAGCCGTGGTACGGCGTGAGGCGCGCCCACTTGGCATTGGCGCCTTCGCCCTCGCGCACTTCGACAGGGCGATTGACGCGGATAAAGCGCTTGGGCGCGCGTTGCAACTCAATGCCCGCGCTTTGCAAAAGAAACACGAACGATGCCGAAGAACCGTCCAGAATCGGCACCTCTTCTGCCGTGATGTCTACGTAAAGATTGTCGATACCCAGGCCCGCGCAGGCCGACATCAGATGCTCGACGGTGTGCACCTTGGCACCGCCCACCGAAATGGTGGAAGCCAGGCGCGTGTCGGTCACGGCTTCTGCGTTGATCGGGATATCGACCGGCTGCGGCAAATCCACGCGCCGAAAAACGATGCCTGTGTCCGGCTGGGCCGGGCGCAGGGTCAGCTCCACGCGCTGTCCGCTGTGCAATCCCACGCCAACGGCGCGGGTCAAGGTTTTGAGGGTGCGTTGCTGGAGCATCCGGGCATTTTAGTTTCCCAGGCTCCATCGCGCTTGATCGACATCGACCAGCCCTTTCACAGACACGTTTTCCCTGACAGCCAAGTGACCCGATCAGCCCTAGAACCTATGTGGTTACTTATTGTTGCATATCAAGACATCTTCACAGACCTCTGGCATGCCCCCCGAAACCGCCAAGCGTTGCTACAGCTTTGGAAGCCCCACGGAGACTCACAATGAATAAACTCGGTTTCAAAATGAAGGTGCTGCCCATGCTCGGCACCGCGCTGGTGGCGCTGCTGTTCATGGCCATCACAACGCTACTGCAGGAGCGCTCGCTGATCATCGAATCGCGGCGCGAACAACTGGCCACGGCCGTGCAGTCGGCGCACAGCATCGTGGCAGCCTTCCAGGCCAAGGCCGCCAGCGGTGCCATGAGCCAGGAAGATGCCCAGAAGGCGGCCAAGGATGCGCTGCGGGTCTCCCGCTACGGCGGCCCCGACGGCAAGACCGAGTACTTCTACATCTGGACGCTGGACTCCAAGGGCGTGATGCACCCCATCAAGCCCGAATGGGAAGGCCAGGACATGGCCGGCAAGGTCAAGGACGGTGAAGGCACCGACATCCTCAAGACCATCTCCGACGCGCTCAAGGCGAGCAAAGACGGGCGGGTGTTCGTACCCACCATGTTTGCGCGGCCCGGTCAGCAGGCGCTGGTGCCCAAGCTGCAGTACGTGATTCGCGTGGACGGCTGGAACTGGATGGTGGGCTCGGGGCTGTACACCGACGACATCGACGCCCTGGTGCGCAAGACCCTGCTGGCTGACCTGGTGCTGGTGCTGGTGGTAATGGCGGTGGTGGGCGGTGTGGGCTTCACCGTGGCGCGCTCGGTGCTGCGCCAAATCGGGGGCGAGCCCAGCGAAGCCATCGGCATCATGTCGCAAGTGGCGCAAGGCAACCTGGACACGCAGATTCCCAACGCCTACCCCGGCTCCATGCTCGATGGGCTGGCGCACATGGTGACGTCACTGCGCCGCCTGGTGACAGAAGTGCGGTCGGCCACCGACAGCATTGCCACGGCATCCACCGAAATCGCCCAAGGCAACAACGACCTGGCGCGGCGCACGGAAGACACGGCCAGCAACCTGCAGACCACGGCCAGCAGCATGGAAGAGCTGACCAGCACCGTGAAGCAGACCTCCGACTCGGCCCAGACCGCCAACCAGATGGCGACCTCGGCCGCCGAAGTGGCAGCGCGTGGTGGTCAGGTGGTGGCGCAAGTGGTGTCCACCATGCAGGACATCAACGCCAGCAGCAACAAGATCTCCGACATCATCGGTGTGATCGATGGCATTGCCTTCCAGACCAACATCCTGGCGCTGAATGCGGCGGTGGAAGCTGCGCGCGCTGGCGAACAAGGCCGCGGTTTTGCCGTGGTGGCCGGTGAAGTGCGTAGCCTGGCCCAGCGCAGTGCGGATGCCGCGAAGGAAATCAAGTCGCTGATCAACGCCTCGGTCGAGAAGGTGGAATCTGGCACCGCTCTGGTGGGCAATGCCGGAGCCACCATGAACGAAATCGTGGCCAGCGTGCAGCGCGTGATCGACATCATTGGCGAGATCCGTGCCGCCACGTCGGAGCAGAGCCAGGGCATCGAGCAAGTCAACACGGCCGTGAACCAGCTGGATCAGATGACGCAGCAAAATTCGGCCCTGGTGGAGGAATCTTCCGCCGCCGCCGACAGCCTGCGCGAGCAGGCCCTCAAGCTGACCGAAGTCGTCGCGCTGTTCCGCGTGAATGGCAGCTCGGCCAGCACGCCACGCCCACCCGCAGCAGCCCGGGCTGCTGCGCCCCGCGCCGCCACAACGCTGCCCAAGGCCAAGTCTCCTGCAGTCACGGCGCGCCCCCCGCCCCCAAGCCAGCAGCGGCGCTGCCGCCCAAGCCCGCCTCTGAAGACTCAGGCGATTGGGAAAGCTTCTGATCGCAAGGCGTTGGCCACCCACAAAAAAGCCCCGGTGACGGGCAATGCCAGTCAGTTAAGCCCGCAGGCGGCTTGATCCAGTAAAAGGGAGCGTGTT
>NZ_CAXIAK010000115.1:0-9265 GCF_964021665.1 uncultured Acidovorax sp. | reverse complement strand
AAAAGCGGGGAGGTGGGCTGGGCTGCGGCGGGGAGTATTTCAGCAGCCTGTTAGGCGACCGGGTGGGGCGCTTCAGTCATCTTGCCGGGGTGCCAGCGCCAGCAATCGGGCCAGCGCCCGGTCGTGGATGCCCATCTTCACCAGGCCCTCGTGCGTGGCTTGCGCATAGTCACGCGTGGTGCCGTAGCGGCCGGACGCCTGCTCAAAAATGCGGCGGTATTCATAGTCTGGCAGCACGCCCGTGTGGTTGGGGCTTTTGCGCGACAGGGTGAACGCCAGCGCCTTCACCGTGCCGTGCGGCGTCTGGCAGGGCAGCCAGCGCGGGTCGTACACGGCGTTGACCATCTCGCGGTCCCACAGCGGGGGCATCACGTCGAGCACCCGGTGCCGCTCGATGCGAAACACCATGCCCCGGCAGCTGCCCCCGGTCAGCAGCGCAAACACCAGGCCGGGGCATTCGGGCGTGCCCCGGTTCACGCGGCTCCACATCTTCAGCGCTCGGTGCCAGCCGTGCACCTTGGCGGGCCGCTGCTCGGCGTAGTCAAAGTCGGGTCGCCAGATAAGCGAGCCGTAGCCAAACAGCCAGAGGTCTTGGTGGGGGTTCCACTGCGCCAGCGTCTGGGCCAGCATGGCAGCGGGGTCGCGCGGAGCGTGCAGGGGTGTCATGCCGTGGGGTGGCGGTGTCGGGTCTGAACAGGGGGGCTGGGATGAATGCCGAGCCGCAATTATTGGCGCCCCCGAGGGGATTTGCTGGCCGGGGCGGTGAAACCTCGGGCTGCGGTGGCGCATCGCAGGCTGGGTGAATGCTCTTATTTTGATAGCTGTTAGCGCTTGTCCGTCAAGCGCCAGAGGCCAATTTGACTAAATATTGGCTGCCAGCATGCTGCGTCGCAGCATCGAGCGGCCCTGGCGCGGCGGCGTGCGCCAGGATCAGAGGCAGGCGGCCCCTTGGGGCGCGGTATCATCCGGGCCTGCCCAGGTCGCCTGCAGCTTCCTGGGCGATTTGCGTTGTTGTTCGCTGTTGTCCTTGCTCCACGCTCCCTCCGCCTGACCCGTGCGTCTTACCTCCATCAAGCTCTCCGGCTTCAAGTCGTTCGCTGAACCCACCAATTTCATGCTGCCAGGGCAACTGGTGGGCGTGGTGGGGCCGAACGGTTGCGGCAAATCCAACATCATGGATGCGGTGCGCTGGGTGCTGGGTGAGAGCAAGGCCAGCGAGCTGCGCGGCGAGAGCATGCAGGACGTGATCTTCAGCGGCACCACCACCCGCAAGCAGGCCAGCCGCGCCAGTGTGGAGCTGGTGTTTGACAACTCCGACCACCGCGCAGGCGGCCAGTGGGGCCAATATGGCGAGGTGGCCGTGCGCCGCGTGCTCACGCGCGACGGCACCAGCAGCTACTTTCTGAACAACCAGCCCGTGCGCCGCCGCGACGTGCAGGACGTGTTTCTGGGCACCGGCCTGGGGCCACGGGCCTACGCCATCATTGGGCAGGGCACCATCAGCCGCATCATCGAATCGCGCCCCGAAGAGCTGCGCCTGTTCCTGGAAGAAGCGGCCGGGGTCTCCAAATACAAAGAGCGCCGCCGCGAGACGGAAAACCGCCTGGCCGACACTCGCGAAAACCTCACGCGGGTGGAAGACATCCTGCGCGAGCTGAACGCCAACCTCGAAAAGCTGGAAAAGCAGGCCGAGGTGGCCGCCAAGTACAACGCACTGAACGCCGACGCCACGCTCAAGCAGCACCAGCTGTGGTTCTTGAAGCGCGCTGATGCCGAGGCCGAGCAGACCAAGGTGCGCCTGGAAGGCCTGCAGGCCGTGAACGACCTCGAATCGCGCATGGCCGACCTGCGCGCTGTCGAATCTGACCTGGAAACCATCCGCCAAGCGCACTACGCGGCGGGTGACCAGGTCAACCAGGCCCAGGGCAAGCTGTACGAGGCCACGGCCGAAGTAGGGCGGCTGGAGGCTGAAATCCGCTACGTGGTGGAAGGCCGCGTGCGCGTGGAGCAGCGCCTGTCCACCCTGGCCGAGCAGATCGCCCAGTGGCAGGCCCGCAAGGAAGAAGCCGACATCGAGCTGGAAAACCTGGCCGGTGCGGGCGTGGACGCCGAAGAGCGTGCCGAACTGCTGGCGGCCCAGCTCGAAGAGCAGGCCATGCAGCTGCCCGACCTGGAAGACGCCCTGCGCCAGGCGCAGACCCGCGCCAGCGAGCAGCGCGCCAGCGTGGTGCAGGTGCAGCAGCAAATTGGCGTGCTGGCCGCCGAGCAGCGCAGCCTGGACGAGCAAAGCCGCCAGCTCGACACCCGCTACGAGCGCCTGCGCGCTGACCGCAATGCTTTGGCCGCACCCGACGAAGCCCGCCTGAACAACCTGCGCAGCCAGCTCGAAGCTGCGCAGGAGCAGGCCGAAACTACCGAAGCCCGCCTGGCAGAGCTGCAAGACACCGTGCCCCAGCTGGACGAAGACCGCCGCGCCCGCCAGCAGGACGTGAACACCGAAAGTGCCCGCCAGACTGACCTGTCGGCCCGCATGGAGGCCCTGAAGGCGCTGCAGGAAAAGGTCAAAACCGACGGCAAGCTGCGCCCCTGGCTGGCCAAACACGGACTGGATGGCATGCAGGGCCTGTGGAGCCGCATCCACATCGAACCCGGCTGGGAAAACGCCCTGGAAGCCGCCCTGCGCGAACGCCTGGGCGCGCTGGAAGTGGGGCGCCTGGACATGGTGCGCGGTTTTTTGGGCTCGAACGAAAACGACGCACCCCCGGCCCGCCTGGCCTTCTACAGCGCCCCTGCTGCGGGTGTGCCCGAGCCCACGGGCGCGCACACCCGGCTGTCAGACCTGCTGCGCATCAACGACACTGGCCTGCGCGCCGTGCTGACCGACTGGCTGCAGGGCTGCACCATTGCCCAGACGCTGGACGAAGCCCTGAACCGCCGCGCCAGCCTGCAGCCGGGCGAAGTGATCTACGTGCCCACGGGCCACGCCGTCAGCAGCCACAGTGTGAGCTTTTACGCGCAAGACTCCGAACAGTCGGGCCTGCTGGCGCGTGCGCAAGAGATTGAGCACCTGGAAAAGGAACTGCGCGCCCAGGCGCTGATTGCCGACGAATCGCGCACCGCGCTGGTCCGCGCCGAAGCGGCTTACGCCGACGCCTCGCAACGTCTGGTGGCCGCCCGCCGCGAGGCCACCGAGGCCCAAAGCCGCGCCCACGAGCTGCAGGTGGAAACCTTGCGTCTGACCCAGTTGTCCGAGCAGACCCGTGCGCGCAGCGAGCAGATTGACGCCGACCTGGGCGAGGTCGAGGCCCAACTGGCCGACCTGCAAGAGCGCCGCGTGGCTGCCGAAGCCCGCTTTGAAGAGCTGGACATGCAACTGGCCGACAGCCAGGAGCGCGAAGCCCAGCTGGGCGACCGCGTGATCGAGACCGAGCGCAAGCTGAATGCCTGCCGTGAGCAGCAGCGCATGCTGGAGCGCCAGGTGCAGGAGGCCACCTTCTCGCAGCGCAGCCTGGACGCCCGCCGCGCCGAGCTGAACCGCTCCATCGAAACCGCCACCCAGCAGGCCACGGCCCTCACCGACGAGCAGCAGCGCGCCCGCGACGAATTGGCCCGCCTGTCAGACGCAGCGGCGCAGGGCGGATTGCAGCAGGCGCTGGACTTGAAGATGGACCGGGAAAAGGCTCTGGCAGCCCAGCGCAGCGAATACGACGACCTGACAGCCAAACTGCGCGCCAGCGACGAGCGCCGCATGCAGCTCGAACGCGCGCTGGACCCGCTGCGCCAGCGCATCACCGAATTCCAGCTCAAGGAACAGGCCGCGCGCCTGGGCCTGGAGCAGTACACCACGCTGCTGACCGACGCGCAGGCCGACCTGGAGGCCGTGGAGAAATCCATTGCCGATGGCAACGTGCGCGTGCAGGGCCTGCAGGGCGAAATTGACCGCCTGCACCGCGAAATTGCAGCGCTGGGTGCCGTCAACCTGGCCGCGCTGGATGAACTGAACCTGGCGCGTGAACGCAAGGTGTTTTTGGACGCTCAAACCGCCGATTTGACCGAGGCCATGAACACGCTGGAAGACGCGATCCGCAAGATCGACGGCGAAACCCGCCAGCTGCTGTCGGGCACGTTTGAGACGGTGAACGGACACTTCGGCCGCATGTTCCCTGAGTTGTTCGGGGGCGGGCAGGCCAAGCTCATCATCACCGGCGACGAAATTCTGGATTCGGGCGTGCAGGTGATGGCGCAGCCACCCGGCAAGAAGAACCAGACCATTCACCTGCTCTCGGGTGGCGAGAAGGCGCTCACGGCCATTGCGCTGGTGTTTGCGATCTTCCAGCTCAACCCCGCGCCGTTTTGCTTGCTGGACGAGGTGGACGCGCCGCTGGACGACGCCAACACCGAGCGCTACGCCAAGCTGGTGGCCAGCATGAGCAAGGAAACCCAGTTCCTGTTCATCAGCCACAACAAGATCGCCATGGAAATGGCCGAGCAACTCATCGGCGTAACCATGCAGGAACAAGGTGTGTCGCGCATCGTGGCGGTGGACATGGAGTCCGCCCTGTCCATGGCCGACGCTTGATTTGAACTGACCCCCCCCATGAACTCATCCCTGTTACTGAGTCTGGCAATCACCGGCGGGCTGGTGCTGGCGGCCATCGTGGCCTACAACGCCTGGATCCTGCACCGCAACGCGCCCAAAAAAGCCTTGCCCCCTGACCCGGACCGCCCGGCCCCCGTCGCAGGCGATCCCTTGCTTGAACCCACCCTGCGCCAGGAACCTTCGCTCGACGCCGACCTGGGCCCGAGCAACGCCGCCAGCTATGCGAACCTGGACCAGGGGGCGGAGCCGCACGACCACACGGTGGATGCGGGCGATGCCCTGCGCATGCCGGTGCCCACGCACAGCCTGGAACGCCGCCCAGGGCTGGACCCGCTGATCGATGTGATCGCGTCCATCCAGCCCGAAGGCCTTGTCTCTGGCGACGCGGCCTTGGCCGCCTTGCCACCCACGCGCCGCGCTGGCAGCAAGCCTTTTGCCATTGAAGGGCTGAACGACGCCACCCAGCAGTGGGAGACCCCTGCACCCGGCCAGCGCTACCGCAGCTTCCAGGCCGGGGTGCAACTGGCCAACCGCATGGGCGCGCTCAACGAGATCGAGTTCTCCGAATTCGTGATGAAGGCACAGGGCTTTGCCGACGCCATCAACGCCGCCCCCGACTTCCCCGACATGCTGCAGGAAGTGGCCCGCGCCCGCGAGCTGGACCAGTTCGCCAGTGACCACGACGCGCAGCTTTTGTTCATGCTGCGCGCGCGCCAGGCCGCCTGGAGCCCCGGCTACCTGCTGCAAAATGCCGCCCGCGTGGGCTTTGTGGTGGGCGCCATGCCCGGCCGTTTGGTGCTGCCCGCCAGCGCACCCGGTCTGCCGCCCGTGCTCACCCTGGGCTACGACACCCAGGCCGCCCTGGCCGATGACCCAGACCAGTCCGCCATCCGCGACATCAGCCTGAGCCTGGACGTGGCCCAGGTGCACCGGACCGAGCAGCCCTTTGCCCGCCTGCGCGAAGTGGGCTCAGCCCTGGCAGAGGCCATGGACGGCGTGCTGTGCGACCAGAACGGCCAGCCCTTGCCCGCCATGGCCATGGACCCGATTGCCGCAGACCTGGAGCTGCTGTATGACCAGCTCGACGCGCGTGATTTGTCGGCCGGCTCGGTGCTGGCCCGCCGCCTTTTTAGCTAGAACGTGCAGCCCCTTTTGAGCCGTTTTCGGCGTCTTCTCCCCTGCGGGGAATGGCGCCCTCTCTGCGGGGCGGCCTTTGCTCGGTGTTCCTGGCGCCAGCCTTGCCCTTTGCAGGCAACGCGCCCCGTGTCTGTCGATGCCGATCACAACCCATGACCGAAAATTTAGACCTTTTTTCGGCTCCAGCGCCCGAAAATAAAGCGCAAGCAGCTATCGATTTAGAAGCAAAAGCTGCCGCCTTGCGCGCCCAATTGAATCAGTGGGCCCACCAGTATTACGTGCTGGACGAGCCCACCGTGCCCGATGCCGAATACGACCGCGTGTTTCGCGAGCTGCAGGCGCTGGAAACGGCGCACCCGCACCTCATTACCCCGGATTCGCCCACACAGCGCGTGATTGGCGCGGTGATGGAGGGGCTGGCACCCGTGCGCCATGCGGTGCCCATGCTCAGCATCCACACCGAAACCGACACCGAAGCCACTGGTGCGCAAGCGTTTGACGCCCGCGTGCGGCGCGAGCTGGGGCTGACCGAGGCTGACCCTGCTATTGAATACGTGGCCGAGCCCAAGTTTGACGGCTTGGCCATGAGCCTGCGCTACGAACGTGGCCGCCTGGTGCAGGCCGCCACGCGGGGCGACGGCGAGGTGGGTGAGGACGTGACGCACAACATCCGCACCATCCGGCAGATTCCGCTGACCTTGCCCGAGGGCGTGCCCCCGGTGCTGGAAGTGCGTGGCGAGGTGTACATGCGCCGGGCCGACTTTGATGCGCTCAACGAACGCCAGCGCGAGCAGGGCGGCAAGACCTTTGTGAACCCGCGCAACGCCGCAGCGGGGGCCGTGCGCCAGCTCGATTCGAACATCACCGCCCAGCGCCCGCTGAGCTTTTTTGCCTACGGCCTGGGGGCCATCACGCCGCCCGCTGAAGGCGGGCCGGTGTTTCGCACGCATTACGAGATGCTGCAGACTCTGAAATCTTGGGGTTTTCCGGTGGCAGCGCAGGTGCAGATTGCGCGAGGTGCTACGGAATTGGTAGCGTTTCACCAGCAGGTGGGCGCCAGCCGCGATGCGCTGCCGTACGACATTGATGGCGTGGTCTACAAAGTCAACTCGCTACAGTTGCAGCGCGACCTGGGCTTCAAGACCCGCGAGCCGCGCTGGGCCGTGGCGCACAAATACCCCGCGCAGGAGATGGCGACCAAGGTCGAAGGCATCGACATCCAGGTGGGCCGCACGGGCAAGCTCACGCCTGTGGCGCGCTTGGCCCCCGTGTTTGTGGGCGGCATGACGGTAACCAATGCCACGATGCTACACCTGGTCGAAATCCGAAAAAAAGGCGTGCGCGTAGGTGACCAGGTGATCGTGCGGCGCGCAGGCGATGTGATTCCCGAAGTGGTGGGCGTGATGGCTTCCGGCCCGCGCCCGGCCTACGTCCAGAACTTCCGCATGCCGCGCCAGTGCCCCATTTGCGGCAGCGAGGTGGTGCGTGAAAAGGGCGAGGCCAACCACCGCTGCACGGGCGGCCTGTTCTGCGCGGCGCAGCGCAAGGAAGCCATCCTGCACTTTGCCGCCCGCCGCGCCATGGACATTGAGGGCCTGGGCGACAAGCTGGTAGACCAGCTGGTGGACGCCAACGTGATTCGCACGCTGCCCGACTTGTACCGCCTGGGCCTGAGCGCCCTGGTGGTGCTGGAGCGCATGGCCGACCGCTCGGCCCTGAACCTGCTGGCCGCGCTGGAGAAGTCCAAGCAAACCACGCTGCCGCGCTTTTTGTTTGCGCTGGGCATCAGGCATGTGGGCGAGTCCACGGCCAAAGACCTGGCCAAACACTTTGGCACGCTCGATGCACTGATGGGCGTGGACGCAGAATCTGCCGCCACCGAAGAGCAACTGCTGCAGGTGCCCGACGTGGCCCCCATCGTGGCGCGCAGCGTGCACACCCTCTCCCAGCCGCCCCACCACCGCGAGGTGGTTGAGCAATTGCGCGCCTGCGGCGTGACCTGGCCCGAGGGGGCACCCACCGAACGTGGCCCGCAGGTGCTGGCGGGCAAGACCATTGTGCTGACGGGCACCCTGCCCACGCTCAGCCGCGACGCGGCCAAAGACATGCTGGAAGCCGCAGGCGCCAAAGTGGCGGGCTCGGTCAGCAAAAAGACCAGCTATGTGGTGGCTGGTGAAGACGCGGGCAGCAAGCTGGCCAAGGCCGAGGAACTGGGTGTGCCCGTGCTGGACGAGGCAGGCATGTTGGCGCTGCTGGCGGGCGAGGGTGGTGCCGCTTGAGCATGGTGTGGTGCCATGTGCCCCGCCTTGCCACGGGCGCCACGAGGCCGGTCGATCCATTCACTGAGCAGCCCCAGCCCGGGCTGAACTGAACCCATGCTCCGTTTACTCTCCACTTTGCGCACGGGCCTGATGGCTGGGGCGCGCCGGGTACTGCAAACCCTGCGCACTGTGCCCGCCCTTTGGGGCCGCTTGCAGCCCCGCAGCTGGCGCGCCTGGCTGCTGCTGGTGCTGGCCCTGCCAGCGCTGCTGGCGGTGTACACGCTGCTGCTCATCCCGTTCACCCCATCGATTGCCGACATCACCAAGGCCAAGACCGAGCGGCCCGCGCAGCTGCTGTCGGTGGACGGTAAGGTGCTGGCCGAGTACCGCTGGGCCAACCGCGAGTGGGTGGCGCTGAACCGGATCTCGCCCCATGTGGTCAACGCCCTCATCTCCACGGAGGACCACCGGTTTTACGAGCACTCGGGCATGGACTTCCGGCGCACTGCGTCGTCGGTGGTGCACACGCTGCGCGGCGATCCGCAGGGCGGCTCCACCATCACGCAGCAGCTGGCGCGCAACCTGTTCCCTGAAGAAATCGGCCGCTCGCGCACCATCACCCGCAAGCTCAAGGAAGCCATCACCGCCTTCAAGATCGAGTGGACGTACTCCAAGGATGAAATCCTGGAGACCTACCTCAACACCGTGCCGTTTCTGTACAACGCCTACGGTATCGAGATGGCCGCGCGCACGTATTTCGACAAGTCGGCCGACAAGCTCAACCTGCTGGAAAGTGCCACGCTGATTGGCATGCTCAAGGGCACGGCCTACTACAACCCCGTGACCCAGCCCGAGCGCTCGCAGGCGCGGCGCAACATCGTGCTGGCGCAAATGGTCAAGCGCGGCAAGCTGGAAGAGTCCAAGCTGGCGGCCCTGCAAAAGCGCCCTCTGCGCATTGACTTTGAACGCCAGACTGAAGCCATGGGCCTGGCCCCGCACTTCGCGCAGCAACTGCGCAAGCAGCTCATTGCCTGGGCCGATGCCAATGGCTACAGCCTGCATGCCGATGGCCTCATCGTGCGCACCACCATCGACTCGCGCCTGCAGGCCATGGCCAACCAGGCCGTGGCGCGGCAGGGCCGCCAGCTGTAGGGCATTGCCGACAACGCCTGGTCGGCCCGCACCGGCTGGAACCCCAAGAGCGAACTGGTGCATGCCCTGGTGCGCGAAACCCCGCAATACCGAGAGGCGGTGGGCAAGGGAGAGC
>NZ_CAXIAK010000114.1:0-9389 GCF_964021665.1 uncultured Acidovorax sp. | reverse complement strand
CGCCGAGGAGCGCAGCGGCCAGCGGATCAGGGCTCGCGATTGTCTGAGCGAAGCGAGTTCGAGCGAGACCCCGCTGGACGCGAGCACCGCAGGTTGCCCCGTAGCGAAGCGCAGGGGACGCAGACAGTGGGGTCGCCCTTTCTTTGGTGACTTTCTTTCGGCGAAGCGAAAGAAAGTTACTGCGCCGCCGGGCGCACATCCCGGCTCCCGCCCTTTGCAAAAGCATGCAGCCAAAAGACTGGCGACGAACCAGATCACTATGAATTCAATAGCTACCAGCGCTTATCCCATAAGCGCTAGAGCCCAATTTAACCCTCAACCCCCCACCGCCCCCTGCGGCACATGGTTCCGCAGCAACCACCGCGTCTCCCGTGCCGCCTCGGTGTCCGGGTGGCGCGATTCCAGCGTGGCCAGCACACGCAGCGCCATGTCTGCGCGGTTCAGGCCCTGCAGCAGCACACGGGCCACCAGCTCATAAGCGGCGGGCACAGCGTCGTGGCCCTTGAAGCGGCGGTCAAAACCTTGCAGCAGGGCCAGGGCGTCTTTCGCGTCGCCCGTGTTCCACGCGGCCTTGGCCAGGGCCAGGGTGGTGGGGGCGTCCTGCAGCGCAAACTGCGCGTCTTTGGCGCGGCAGGTCTGGAAGGCCTTGAGGGCTTCGCCGCTCTGGCCTGATCGCAGCAGCAGCGGGATGTAGCGCTGCGCATGGTCCAGCAACGTGGCGGTCTTGCCCTCGGCCAGTGCCAGCACGCGGTGGTAGCGGCGCTGTGCGGCCACTTCTTCGCCGCGCATGCGCTGCTCTTCATAGGCCAGGGCCACAGCGGCGGTCATGTCGCCAGCGGTGACCAGCTGGGCCACCTGGGCGTCGATGGCGTCTTGCTCAATCTGGCGTGGCGTGCGGCGGTCCACGGGGGCCTTGTCATCGTCCAGGCCTGCGCCGGGCAGCAGGTCAATGCCGAAGGCTTCGTGGTTCTGGTACATGGCGTAGCCCAGCAGGCTGGCCATGACCCAGCTGAAATAGATGAGCACCCAGTTGACGATGGGCAGCAGAATCCAGCCCTTGAAGAGCGGCTGCAGCAGGCCCAGCGCGATGAAGGTCCCCTGGCTCAGCAGGAACAGGAAGACGCACAGCAGCAGGTACGGCCAGCCAATGGTGCGCACGGCGTTCCAGGCGTTGGCGGGGTTCAGGGTTTCGACGAAGCTGCAGGTCTGCACCAGCACGATCTGCGTGGCGGGCAGCAAAAAGCACATGACCAGCCAGGCCAGGGTGCCCAGGGTGGGGCTCACGCTCTGAAGCCAGCCCACCACCATGGATTGCGCAATGACGATGGCGAACAGCTTCCAGGGCAGGTTCTTCCAGTCGGGGTCCAGCTCGGCGGGGTAGTCATCGGCGTTGTAGATGCCGCGCGAGCCCAGGGCGGTGATCTTGAAACCGTAGCGCGAGGCCGCCAGCAAGATGCCGATCTCCACAATCAGGATGCCCAGGGCATCGGGCAGGAAGAAGATCACCTTGAACAGCATGCTGGACAGCGCCAGGATCAGGCTGTACATCAGCGGCTTGGACTGCAGCGGGAAGGTGAAGAAGGTGTTGAGCCGGTGCCAGAACGGGGCGGGCTGTTTGGCGGGCTGGGCAGTCTGGTCGAAGCCCGTGGGTCTTGTGGCCATGGTGTTGCTCCCGCCTCCCTGCGCGGGGTGCGCTGCCCGGGCGTTTTTCGCTTGGATGGGAGGCAGCGCCAATAGATTGCGCGGGAGTATAGGTGGGGTACACAGGCGCTTGGCGGCTGCACTTTCTCACACATTCCCGGTCTGGACAGGCGGCGCGCGGTAGCGCCTGAGCGGGTGCATCGGCTACGCTCAGAGCCTGCTTACGATCTCGCAGGGGATTGCGCTCCAACCCTTCGCGCAGCGGTCTTTGCGGGCGCCCGCAAAGACCGCTGCGCGACCCCTGGGAGACCGTAAACAGGCTCTCATACCCCTTGCAGGCAAGAGTGACAAACACAATGAAAACACTTTGGAGGAATGCCCGGGCCACCACGGCGCTGGTTGGCGGGTTGCTGTTGGCCGCACAGGCGCAGGCGTTGCAGATCGTCAGCTTCAGCCCGCAGGGCGAGGTGGCGCGGGTGCGCCAGGCGGTGGCCAAGTTCGATGTGGCGGCCGTGACCTTTGGCGACCCCAAGGCCCCGGCGCCGCTGGCCATCAGTTGCAACGATGCGGCAGCCTCCAAGGGCACAGGCCGCTGGACCAGCGAGCGGGAATGGGTGTTCGACTTCGAGGCCGACCTGCCCCCGGGCATGCGCTGCGCGGCCACCGTCAAGCCTGAGTTCAAATCAGCCTCTGGCGCTTTGTTGACGGGCGCAAAGAGCTATCAATTTAATAGCGGTGGCCCCTTTGTGCAAGGCGTGCGGCCCAACACCTACCAGCAGCTCGACGAAGAGCAGTTCTTTGTGTTGCAGCTCAACGGGCCCGCCACTACCGAGAGCGTACAGGCCAACGTGTGGTGCGCGCTGGAAGGCGTGGGCGAGCGCGTGCCGGTGCGCATGATTGAAGGTGCCCAGCGCACCGACCTGCTCAAGGCCCTGGGCCTGGAAAAGCGGGCCGCGAAAGAGCCACTGCAGTTCCCCAGCTTTGCCTGCAACCGCCGGCTTACCTCCGGCTCGCAACTGCAGCTGGTGTTTGGCAAGGGCGTGGCTACGCCCAGCGGGGTGGCCAACAGCGTGGAAAAGCGCTTCACCTACCGGGTGCGCGAAGCGTTTGCGGCCGAGTTCAGCTGCGAGCGTGAAAACGCCCAGGCGGCCTGTATGCCGCTGCGCCCGCTGTCGCTGTCGTTCAACGCCCCGGTGCCGCGCAAGCTGGCCATGGCCATCCGGCTCAAGTCGGCCAACGAGACCTTCAAGCCCAGGGTGGATGGCGGCGAGGACGGCGGCGATGCCGATTCCGTGATCAACGGCGTGCAGTTCGACGCGCCCCTGCCAGAGCAGACCAGCTTTACGCTGGAGCTGCCCAAGGATTTCAAAGACGCCTCGGGCCGCACCCTGCGCAATGCCGCGAGCTTTCCGCTGAAGGTGGCTACGGCGGGCCTGCCGCCGCTGGCCAAGTTTGCCGCCGCGCCATTTGGCGTGGT
Source organism: uncultured Acidovorax sp. (assembly GCF_964021665.1). Taxonomy (NCBI): domain Bacteria; kingdom Pseudomonadati; phylum Pseudomonadota; class Betaproteobacteria; order Burkholderiales; family Comamonadaceae; genus Acidovorax; species uncultured Acidovorax sp. The sequence goes on along the minus strand of NZ_CAXIAK010000114.1, from coordinate 6,271 downwards.
CGAGCGTTTTGCCGAGGGGCCGGATGGCCCCGCGCTGCTGCCGGTGACGCTGCGCAATGTGGAAGCGGGCCTCAAGGTGCAAGGCCTGCAGACGGGCGCTGCGCCAGCGCCAACACCGCCTGTACCGCCTGTACCGCCTACAGGCAAGGTGAGCACGCTCAAGCCGTCCACCGACGCCGACATCATTGCCTGGTTCCGCAAGGTGGCGCGCTATGACGACTACCACGTGCAGCGCCGTGTGGCCGCACGCGACGTGAAGGGCCCGCTGCCCAAGGTGATTGACGACGAACGCGACCATGTGCAGACCCGCATGCTCTCGTTGCTGGCGGGGCAGGGCGGTGTCAAGACGCTGGACTTGCCCCAGGTCACCGGCAAGGAACTGCGCCCGTTCGAGGTGGTGGGCATTCCGCTGCCGCCGGGCTTCCATGTGGTGGAAATCGCATCGCAAAAGCTGGGTGCCTCGTTGCTGGATGGCCGCCATGGCGAGGGCCGCACCATGTATGTGCGCACCTCGGCGCTGGTGACCAACCTGGGCGTGCACTTCAAGCTGGGGCGTGAAAACTCGGCGGTGTGGGTGACTTCGCTGGACAAGGGCAAACCGGTGGCGGGCGCCAAGGTGCGCGTGTCGGACTGCCGAGGGCGCGAACTGGCGCAGGCCATCACCAACGAGCAGGGCGTGGCCCTGATCGAGGGGCTGTCGCCCGATGCGCCGTCTTGCCACAGCAACGACGACTACGGCCAGGGTTCGTCGGCCTATTTCGTCAGTGCCCGCCATACGCAGGGCGAGGTGGAAGACATGGCCTTCACCTGGAGCGACTGGCAGCGGGGCATTGAGCCCTGGCGCTTCAATGTGCCCACCAGCAGCGAGGTCCAGCCCGATGCACGGGCGCACACCGTGTTCGACCGCACCCTGCTGCGCGCGGGCGAGACGGTCTCGATGAAGCACTACTACCGCCTGGAAAACCGCAAGGGCTTTGACGCACCCGCTGCAGGCCCAGGCACCTTGCTCATCACCCATGTGGGCAGCGGCCAGCAGTTTGAACAGCCGGTGCAGTGGCGCAAAATTCCCACGGGCGGGCTGAGTGCCGTGAACAGCTTTGCCATTTCGCCTGCTGCCAAGCTGGGGGAATACAGCGTGGAGCTTCAAGGCGCAGAGCGTGGCACCATCACCACCGGCCAGTTCCGCGTGGAAGAGTTTCGCCTGCCGGTGCTGGAAGGGCGCATTGCGCCGGCCGACAGCAAGCCCCTGGTACGCGTACGCTCGGTGCCCACCGATGTGCAGGTCAATTACGTGGCGGGCGGTGGCGCGGCGAACTTGCCAGTGCGCGTGTCGGCCCTGGTGCGCAGCAAGGTCCTGCAGTTTGCCGACTACGACATGTTCAGCTTCACGCCGCCCCGCCACAAGGGCGCCATCAGTGCGCAAAGTGATGATGAAGAAGCCAGCGCTGGCCAGGACGCCCGCGTGGTGGCAGACAAGCTGCCCCTGACGCTGGACCGCAACGGCACCGGCAAGGTCACCATCGACAACCTGCCCCAGACCCGCCGCGCGCGTGAACTGCTGCTGGAAGCCACCTACGCCGACCCCAATGGCGAAGTGCAAACCCTGCGCAGCACCCACACGCTGTGGCCTGCGGGCGTGGTAGCGGGCATCAAGACCGAGGGCTGGGCATCGGCCAGCCAGAAGATCCGCTTCCAGGCCCTGGCGCTGCAGCACAATGGCCAGGCCGCACCGGGCACGGCGCTGCAGGTGCAGGCCATTGCGCGCATCACCACCACCACGCGCAAGCGCATGGTGGGCGGCTTTTACAGCTACGACAACCAGACATCCACCAAAGACCTGGGCACGGTGTGCACCGGCAAGAGCGACAGCCGTGGCCTGTTGCTGTGCGACGCCAAGCTGGACGAGGCCGGTGAGGTGGAACTGGTGGTGACCGCCACCGACCGCGATGGCAACACCAGCGAGGCTGCTTCGTCCGTGTGGGTGACTCGCCAGGGCGAACTGTGGTTTGGCGGTGAGGACCACGACCGCATCGACCTGCTGCCCGAGAAGAAGAGCTACCAGGTGGGCGAGACCGCCAAGTTCCAGGTGCGCATGCCGTTCCGCTTTGCCACTGCGCTGGTGGCGGTGGAGCGCGAGGGCATCATCGAAACCCATGTGCTGCAGCTCAATGGGCAAGACCCCACGGTGAGCCTGAAGGTGCAGTCCGACTGGGGGCCCAACGTGTATGTGAGCGTGCTGGCCTTGCGCGGGCGCCTGCGCGAAGTGCCCTGGTACAGCTTCTTCACCTGGGGCTTCAAGGCGCCGGGCGAGTGGTGGAACGCCTTCTGGTACGAGGGCAAGGAATACCAGGCCCCTTCAGCGCTGGTGGATTTGTCCAAGCCCGCCTTCCGCCTGGGGCTGGCTGAAATCCGCGTGGGCAAAGAGACCCACCAGATCAACGTGAAGGTGGCGGCCGACAAGGAAAGCTACCCGGTGCGCGGCAAGGCCCAGGTCACCATCACGGCCACGCTGCCCGGCGGCAAGCCTGCAGCCCACGCCGAAGTGGCCGTGGCCGCCGTGGACCAGGCCCTGCTGGAGCTGATGCCCAACACCAGCTGGAACCTGCTCGAAGCCATGCTGCAGCGCCGCAGCTGGGGCGTGCAGACTTCCACCGCACAGATGGAAATCATTGGCCGGCGCCACTACGGCAAGAAGGCGGTGCCTGCAGGGGGCGGCGGCGGCCGTGCGCAAACGCGTGAGCTGCTCGACACGCTGCTGCTGTGGAACCCCACCGTGCAGCTCGATGCCAACGGCCAGGCCAAGGTGACGGTGCCCCTCAACGACGCGCTGACCACCTTCAAGATTGTGGCGGTGGCCGATGCGTCTGCGGGCTTGTTTGGCACCGGCAGCACCAGCATCCGCGCTACGCAAGACTTGCAGATCATCAGCGGCCTGCCACCGCTGGTGCGCGAGGGCGACAACTTCCGTGCGCAGATCACCCTGCGCAACACCACCAAGGCGCCCATGAAGGTGGAGGTGGCACCGCGTGCCACGCTGCTGGAACTCAAGCCCCAGCAGGTGGACATCCCCGCTGGTGAAGCGCGTGAAGTGGCGTGGGACGTGACGGCGCCCGCGCAACTCGCGCAGACCCGCGCCGAGGCCATCCTGTGGGAAATCCAGGCGCGCGACACCGCTTCGGGCGCTACCGATGCGCTCAAGGCCCGCCAGCGCATCGTGCCCGCCGTGCCGCTCACGGTGCAGCAGGCCACGCTGGTGCAGGTGGATGGCAAGTTCGCCATCGATGCCGCGCTGCCCGCAGACGCCATCCCCGGCCGGGGCGGTTTGAAGATGTCGCTGCAGCCCAAGCTGGGAGGCTCGGGAGATGGGGGCCTGCCCGGCGTGCGCGACTGGTGGGCGGCCTACCCGTTCAGCTGCCTGGAGCAGCAGACCAGCAAGGCCGTGGGCATGCGCGACGGCAAGCTGTGGCAAACCGTGGTGGCCAACCTGCCCACGTATCTGGACAGCGACGGTCTGGCCAGCTACTTCCCGCCACGCAGCGGCGATGCCAACACGGGCAGCGACACCCTCACGGCCTACCTGCTGGCCGCCACGCACGAGGCTGGCGCCATCAGCCCCGCTTTTGCGCTGCCCGACGAGGCCCGTGCGCCGATGGAGCGCGCCCTGATCGCGTTTGTGGAAGGTCGCATCCAGCGCAATCACTGGAGCCCACGCAAGGACCTGGACATGCGCAAGCTCGCCGCCATCGAGGCGCTGTCGCGCTACGGCAAGGCCCAGGGCCGCATGGTCAGCAGCATCACCATTGCGCCCAACCAGTGGCCCACGCACTCGGTGATTGACTGGGTGAATGTTTTGAAGCGCGTGGCCGACGTGCCCGAGCGCGACAAGCGCCTGGCCGAGGCGATGCAAATTTTGCGCGCGCGCCTGTCGTTCCAGGGCACCAAGCTCATCTTCAGCACCGAGCAGGATGACTACTGGTGGTGGCTGATGCAAAACGGCGATGTGAACACCGCACGCCTGATGCTGGCCGTGATGGACGACCCCACCTGGAAGGACGACATGGGCCGCCTGGCCAATGGCTTCATCAGCCGCCAGCAGGCCGGTGCCTGGCACACCACCACGGCCAACCTGTGGGGTGGCCTGGCGCTGGAAAAATTCAGCGCCAAGTTTGAAGCCACGCCCGTGGCGGGCGCCACCAAGGCCGCCATGGGCGGCAACAACGCCAGCGTGGACTGGAGCAAAGTCGAGCGCGTCAAGACCACCGACGCCAGCGGCGCCGCCCACCAGACCACCTGGTTTGGCGCGCCCGCAGCACCGGGTAACCTGAAGAACAACAGCATGTTCCTGCCCTGGGGCAAGGCTGGCGGCAAAGAGGCGCTGGAGGTGACCCACCAGGGTACAGGCAAGCCCTGGCTCACCCTGCAATCGGTCGCTGCGGTGGAGCTGAAGGCGCCGTTCGCAGCCGGCTACTCCATCAAGAAGACGGTGACCCCGGTCGAGCAGGCCAACAAGTCGTTGCCTGCAGGCCAGTACACCCGTGGCGACGTGCTGCGTGTGAAGCTGGAAGTGAATGCCAGCGCCGACATGACCTGGGTGGCCATCACCGACCCCATCCCGGGCGGCGCCACCATTTTGGGCAGCGGCCTGGGCCGCGACTCGGAAATTGCCACACAGGGCGAAAAGCAAAGCGGCAGCGGCTGGGCGGCATTTGAAGAGCGCAGCTTTGAGTCCTTCCGCAGCTACTACCAGTACCTGCCCAAGGGCACGGTGACCATGGAATACACCGTGCGCCTGAACAACGTGGGCGACTTCGCCTTGCCGCCCAGCCGGGTGGAAGCGCTGTACGCGCCCGAGATGTTTGGTGAGGCCCCTAATGCACGGGTGAAGGTGGGAGCGGCCGCGCGTTGAGGGCATTGAACGCCTTGTTCCAAGCCCCACCGCCACGCAGCGCCTGGCGGCAATGCGCTGTGGTGCTGCTTGCCTGGGCAACGGCCATGGCTGCCCACGCGCTGCCCACCTACGACGAGGTACGCGTCGACTTTCGCCCGTCTGACACGCTCATCCTCTCGCGTGAAGGGGAGGTGGTGCAGCGCCTGCGCACCGACGCCACGGTGCGCCGCGGCCAGTGGGTGCCGCTGGCCGATGTTTCGCCTGCGCTGCGCACGGCGCTGGTGCTGAGTGAGGACAAGCGCTTTTACGAGCACAGCGGCGTGGATTGGCGCGCTGCCTCGGCCGCTGCCTGGGGCAACCTGTGGAACCAGCGCACGCGGGGGGCCAGCACCATCACCATGCAACTGGCGGGGCTGCTGGATGGCGACTGGAGGCAGGGGCCCGGCGGGCGATCCGTGGTGCAAAAAATGGGGCAGACGGTGGCCGCACAGGTGCTGGACCGGCGCTGGCGCAAGGACCAGATCCTGGAGGCGTACCTGAACCTCGTGCCGTTTCGCGGCGAGGTGGTGGGCATTGATGCGCTCAGCCGCACTCTGTTTGGCAAGGCAGCCCATGGTCTGCAAGACCGCGAGGCAGCCGTGGCCGCCGCCCTGGTGCGTGCCCCCAACGCCAAGCCGGCCCTGGTGGCGCAGCGTGCCTGCGGCGTCTTGCGGGCCATGCAGCCGCCAAAAGCCGAAGTGGATTGCGATGCGCTGGAGCTGTTCACCACCGCTGCCGTGCAGCGGCGTGCGTTTGATGCGACCGAAGGCGCAGCGCCGCACTTTGCGCGCTATGCGTTGCGCCAGCAGGCAGAGGCGGCGGCAGCGTCACCAGCCGCCCCATCCGCCGCCAGCAATGGCACCCCGAAGCTGCGCACCACCTTGCGCGCGCCCTTGCAGCGCTTTGCCACCCAAACCCTGCAGCAGCACCTGCGTGAACTGCGCGGGCGGAATGTGGAAGACGGCGCGGTGCTGGTGCTGGACAACGCCACGGGTGCAGTGCTGGCGTGGGTGGGGTCGTCAGGCGCATTGAGCCAGGCCAGTGAGGTGGATGGCGTGCTGGCAGCGCGCCAGCCGGGCTCCACGCTCAAGCCGTTTCTGTACGCGCAGGCGATTGCCGAGCAGCGGCTCACGGCGGCTTCGCTGGTGGATGACTCGTCGGCCCAGATCGCCACGTCCAGCGGCCTGTACATCCCGCAGAACTACGACCGCCAGTTCAAGGGCTGGGTATCGGTGCGCACGGCGCTGGCCGCGTCGCTCAATGTGCCGGCCGTGCGCACGCTGGTGATGGTGACGCCGGATGCCTTCCACCACCAGTTGGGGGAGCTGGCCCTGCCGTTGCGCG
>NZ_CAXIAK010000113.1:0-9641 GCF_964021665.1 uncultured Acidovorax sp. | reverse complement strand
CCCGCGACCCCCGGCGTGACAGGCCGGTATTCTAACCAACTGAACTACCACTCCTGGCAGATAGCTTTCGCTTGCATCTCAGACACAAGCCAAGCGCTACAACTTGGCGACCCTACGGGGATTCGAACCCCGGTACTCACCGTGAAAGGGTGATGTCCTAGGCCTCTAGACGATAGGGTCAAAACCTTGGAACTTACTAACCTGTGGTGGAGGTAAACGGGATCGAACCGATGACCTCTTGCATGCCATGCAAGCGCTCTCCCAGCTGAGCTATACCCCCCACTGAACTCTGAATTTCTTCAGAGCAAGAGCGTGCGGCGAACCACAAGCTTCTTGATTTGGCGGAGTGGACGGGACTCGAACCCGCGACCCCCGGCGTGACAGGCCGGTATTCTAACCAACTGAACTACCACTCCTGGCAGATAGCTTTCGCTTGCATCTCAGACACAAGCCAAGCGCTACAACTTGGCGACCCTACGGGGATTCGAACCCCGGTACTCACCGTGAAAGGGTGATGTCCTAGGCCTCTAGACGATAGGGTCAAAACCTTGGAACTTACTAACCTGTGGTGGAGGTAAACGGAATCGAACCGATGACCTCTTGCATGCCATGCAAGCGCTCTCCCAACTGAGCTATACCCCCAATTTTGACGCCAACTGTATTTCACGTCGTCGTCATCACAGCCTTGAATTATATACAGATTTTTAGCGGTTCTGCAAACGCGAGAGAACTTTTTCGCGTCCTACCAGTTCCAGCACCGCATCCACTGACGGCGTATGGGCGGTTCCCACCGTCAACACGCGCACAGGCATGGCCAACTGAGGCATCTTGAGACTGTGCGCAGCCAAGACGGTTTTAAAAGCAGCACTGATGGACGCTTTGTCCCATGCACAAGAAGCCAAAGCTTCACTCAGCGCGCCGAGCGCCGGAGCCACGGCGGGCGTCACATGCTGGGCCAACTCGGCAGCCTGGGGCTGCACGTCGCCGTAGAAGACATACGCCCAATCCGCCAACGCCACCGTGGTGTCGCATCGATCTTTGAGCAAACCGCAAATGCGCGTGCGTCGGCCGTCCTCCAGGGCTGCCCGCTCCACACCGCGCTGCACCAGTTGCTCTGCCACCGAAGCAGCCAAGGCGTCAGCCGCCATCAACTTGATGTGCTGGGCATTCACCCACCGCAGTTTGGCTTCGTCAAACTGCGCAGCGCTACGGCCAAGATGATCCAGGTTGAACCACTGCAGGAACTGCTCGCGGCTGAAGATCTCGTCATCACCGTGGCTCCAGCCCAAACGTGCCAAGTAATTGATCATGGCCTCCGGCAAATAGCCTTCGTCGCGATACTGCGTCACGGGCTTGGCGCCGTTGCGCTTGCTCATCTTCTCGCCCTGTTCGTTCAGAACTGTCGGCAAGTGTGCGTATACAGGAGGCTCTACGCCCAGCGCACGGAAGATGTTGATCTGCCGAGGCGTGTTGTTGACGTGATCGTCCCCACGAATGACATGGGTGATGGCCATGTCGATATCGTCCACCACCACGCAGAAGTTGTACGTGGGTGTCCCATCCGGGCGGGCAATCACCAGATCATCGAGTTCATCGTTGCGGATTTCAATGCGGCCCTTGACCTTGTCATCCCATGCCACCACGCCGTCTTTGGGGTTGCGGAAACGCAGGACTGGCTGAACACCTTCAGGCACGGGTGGCAAGGTTTTGCCCTCTTCTGGTCGCCAGGTGCCGTCATAACGGGGCTTTTCCTTGGCAGCCATCTGACGCTCCCGCAGGGCATCGAGTTCTGCAACGCTCATGTAGCAAGGGTACACCTGACCCTTTTCCTGCATCTGCGCCAGCACAGCCTTGTAACGATCCATGCGCTGCATTTGGTAGAACGGCCCCTCGTCCGGCTGCATCCCCAACCACTGCATGCCTTCCAGGATCACATCCACCGCAGCTTGGCTGGAACGCTCCACATCCGTGTCTTCGATGCGCAAGATGAAATCACCGCCCGTAGCCCGCGCAAATGCCCAGGGATACAGTGCAGAGCGAATGTTTCCGAGATGGATGAAGCCGGTAGGTGAAGGGGCAAAGCGCGTGCGAACGCGTGCAGAGGTGTTATCGGTCATAGCAAGTGGAATGCACAACGCCGCACTTCACGGCGCTGCTGGTTCATTGGTTTTGCGGGATCAAAGCGAAGTGGTGCCTGATCGGCCAGTCAGCAGTCAGGCCTCCTGGGCGTTTGGAAGCGCAAGGCGAGACGTATCTTCTTCGTTCTCCTCGGTTCCCACACGGCCTTCATTCAGTCGAGCAATACCTTCTGCGGTAATGTCTCCTGTCACGTAAACACCGTCAAAGGGGGAAGCATCAAACCCGGAGATCGCACTGTTGAGCGAGCCTACAGCCCGCTTCATGGCTTCCACGTCTTGGTAAATCAGTGCATCGCATCCAATCGCTTCGCGCACTTCTTCAACGGTACGGCCATGGGCTACCAGCTCTTTGCTGGTAGGCATGTCAATACCGTAGACGTTCGGGTAGCGCACGGGCGGCGCTGCACTGGCAAGATAAACCTTGCGAGCACCTGCATCACGAGCCATCTGCACGATTTCGCGGGAAGTGGTGCCTCGAACGATGGAATCATCCACCAGCAACACATTTCGGCCTTTGAATTCGCTGGCAATCACATTGAGCTTCTGACGAACCGACTTTTTACGCACGCCCTGCCCTGGCATGATGAACGTGCGGCCCACGTAGCGGTTTTTCACAAAACCTTCGCGGTAAGGAATACCCAACAGATGCGCCAACTGAGTGGCGCTGGGACGGCTGGATTCGGGGATCGGAATGATCACGTCGATTTCGTTGGGTGGCACCGTAGACACCACGCGTTTGGCAAGGGCCTCACCCAAGTTCAAGCGTGCTTGATAGACCGAAATACCGTCCAGCACAGAGTCGGGACGTGCCAGATACACAAACTCGAAAATGCATGGGTTGAGTTGAGGCGCCTCCGCGCATTGGCGGGAATGCACGGTGCCGTCCAGCGTGATGAACACCGCTTCTCCGGGCTGAATATCGCGTTCGAATGCGTGGGACGTTCCCTCCAGCGCGACGGATTCACTGCCCACCATCACGGTGCCGTCTTGGCTGCGGCCCATCGCCAACGGACGAATCCCGTGCGGATCGCGAAATGCCAGCAAACCGTGGCCGGCAATCAATGCGATCACGGCATAGGAACCCTTGATCCGCCGGTGCACGGCACGCACCGCCGTGAAGACATCATCAGGCTGCAGCGGTACACCACGCGTCGCACGCTCCAATTCGTGTGCGAAAACATTGAGCAAAACCTCCGAATCGCTCTCAGTGTTGGTGTGCCGGTGATCTGTTTGGAACAACTCCGCACGCAAAGAATGCGCGTTGGTCAGGTTCCCGTTGTGCACCATCACGATACCGAATGGGGCATTGACGTAAAAAGGCTGCGCTTCTTCTTCGCTGTACGCATTGCCCGCTGTGCGGTAACGCACCTGGCCCAGCCCCACATTGCCCGGCAGCGCCCGCATATTGCGGGTGCGAAACACATCACGCACCATCCCTTTGGCCTTGTGCATGAAAAACTTGCGGCCTTGCTGGGTAACGATACCTGCGGCATCCTGGCCACGATGCTGCAACAACAGCAACGCGTCATAAATCAGCTGATTGACTGGCGCAGCACTGACAACACCAACGATTCCACACATAGTTTGTTCCCATCCAATTGCAGTAACTTCTGCACTAAGCCAATTTCACAAGCGACCGCAAAGGGCAGTCGCTTATTCCCACGAAGGAAGAAGACTTCCGAATTCTTGTGGCAGCGCGGGCCTCAAAGACTCCAGCACCTGGGTCAACACATAAGCACCCAGGGACTCTTTCCACCACGCGTTATCGCGCAGCGGCGTGAGTCCCACGATCACAGCAACCACCAACAACAATACGCCACCGCGGACCAGCCCAAACAGCGCCCCCATACTGCGATCCGCAGGGCGCAGGCCGATTGCTTCGATCATTTTCTTGGCAAGCCAAGCCACCAAGCCAAAAACAAAAACTGCGATCACGAATACCACCGCAAATCCTGCGGCATAACTGAGCGCCCCTTCGCCCCCTGCAACGGTCAGGCGCTGACCGACGTCAGCTGCAAACCACTGGGCGGCAAAAAATGCAGCAACCCACCCGGCAAGAGAAAACAACTCAAAGATCAACCCGCGCCATGCGCCGATCAGCAAGGAGGCTCCCAAAACCACCAAGAAGATCCAGTCAAGTGCGTGCATCAATCACTCAAGGCAGCGCTTGAATCAAAGCGTCAAAATGGACGCCGACAAATCCAGCCCCTTGATGCGTGCGGCCGCCTTGTCAGCTTCAGCTCGGCTGCTGTAGGGACCTACGCGCACCCGTGTCCTTTTTCCTTCCTTGGAATCCACCACCTGGGTGTAGGTTTTCAGTCCTGCGCGCTCCAGCTTGACACGCACCTCTCTGGCCTTGTCTGCATCGGCGAAAGCTCCAACTTGAACGATGAATCGCTCATCATCGAAGCGCTCGGGCACTGCAGGCTTTCGTACATCCGCCGGGTGCTGTTTTGTAGCCGCGTCGTCAGTCCGCGCTACCGCCTTGGGCGAGTTGGCTGAAGGGCTTTTTGTCTCGGGCGCCTTGGTGCCGGCACTGGCAGCAGCCCCGGCAGTCGAGCCAGGATTCGGCTTGACCGCCGCTCGGTTACTGCCACTGGAGCTGGAGGACACCAACTCCTCGCCATCCGCCAAAGTGGAACTAGCAGTCAAACGCTCAGTACCGGTGCGGCTCTGCTGCCCCGAACGATCAGAACTAGCAACGACGGACTTGGTCGCATCTGCATCGCCAGCATTTGCAGGCACCATCAGTGGTGCAGCCTTGTTGCGATCAGGAATTTCGATAGGCACGTCCACGGGGATGGGGCGCGGCTGAGTGTCGAACAACATGGGGAACCCCACCACGCCCAACAAAACCAGTACGGCAGCCCCCATCAGGCGATGCCGTGCGCGGCGCCGCATGACCTCGATGCTTTCCGCTTGCGGAGAGCGGGAGCGTTTCGCCGGTTCTTCGGCAGAAGCGCCCTGACCGGGCCACCGAAACTTGAAAAATGCCATGGAGAGTACGACTCGTGTGGACCTTAAGCGCCCAGATGTTTGGCATTCAGGCGAGGGATTCCATTCACAAGAACCCCGCCCACCGTGTAAAACGAGCCAAAGACCACGATTCTATCAGCCGGGTCTGCAGCCTCTACTGCGGCCTTTAGCGCGACCAAGGGATCCGGATAAACGCTGGAACTCACATCCTTTCGGCCTCCCGCGACCATGTGCACGGCATTCCATTTCTGCTGAAGCTCGGCCCCTGACAACGCCCTGGGGGTAGGCAAACTGGTGAAATACCAGCGATCCACCAAGGGGCCAATCTTCCCAAGCATAGGCCCCAAGTCTTTATCAGCCATCGCGCCAAACACCGCGTGGGTGACCGGGTAGTAGCCCATGGCGTCCAAATTGGCCGTGAGCGCAGCCACAGAGTGCGGGTTGTGGGCAACATCCAGCACCAAGGTTGGCTGGCCGGGCACGATTTGGAAACGCCCGGGCAAATCGACCATGGCCATACCGTTTCGCACGGCCTGTGCGGTTACGGGCAATTTGTCTCGCAACGCTTCAAATGCCGCCAAGACACCCGCTGCATTGACCAACTGATTGGCACCGCGCAGCGCCGGGTACGCCAAACCAGCATAGCGACGGCCTCTTCCAGCCCAGTTCCATTGCTGCTTGTCGCCACCAACATTGAAATCATGACCTACGCGCCACAGGTCTGCCCCAATTTCACGGGCGTGGTCGACAACGCTTTGGGGCGCCATCGGATCACTCACGATCGCGGGACGCCCCGTGCGCATGATGCCGGCCTTCTCACGGCCAATAGACTCACGGTCCGGCCCAAGAAACTCCACATGGTCAATGTCGATGCTGGTGATGATGGCGCAATCCGCATCGATGACATTGGTGGCGTCCAGCCGCCCCCCCAAACCTACTTCAAGAATAGCAACATCGAGCAACGAATGGCTCATCAACCGCAGGATTGCCAAGGTCGTGAATTCGAAATAGGTCAGAGAGACTTCGTCCCCCCCTTGGGTGCGCGCTTTCTCCACAGCCTCGAAGTGAGGAAGAAGGTCCGCAGGACTGACAATCTCGCCATGAACCCTGCAACGCTCTTGGAAGTGCACAAGATGGGGCGATGTGTACACGCCGGTGCGATACCCCGCCTGTAGCGCAACCGCTTCCAGCATTGCGCAGGTTGACCCTTTTCCATTGGTTCCAGCCACAGTGATGACTGGACAGTTGAACTTCAACGCCATTCGGTGCGCAACCTCTCGGACACGCTCCAAGCCCATATCGATGCCGACCGGGTGAATCTGCTCGCAATGACGGAGCCAGCCTTCCAATGTGTGGGGTGTGGTGTGCATAGACCTCCGATTGTCGCCGAGGCAGCAGATCAGGCATCATTTCGCCCATGAAACAACCCCAAATTACCCTGTACGGGATTCCCAATTGCGACACTGTCAAAAAAGCCAGGGCCTGGCTTTCCGAGAGGTCTTTGGAATACGTGTTCCACGACTTCAAAAAACAAGGCATCTCGCTAGAGCAATTGCGGGCCTGGTGTGAAACGCTGGGTGTGGACCAGGTACTCAATCGAAAAGGAACTACCTGGCGCGCATTGACTCCTACTCAGCAAGAAACCGCAAGCAACTTCGAAAGTGCGCTCCGACTGATGCAAGAGCACACCAGCCTGATCAAGCGACCCGTCGTGGCGTGGAGTTCTGGGGAAGCATCCACGTTGACGGTTGGTTTTTCCCCCGTGACCTGGATGCAGCACTGCGACTCATAGAGCACAGCCCTAGCTCATACAGGATGTGCTTCGAAAAGTGCGGATTTGGGCTTGATTTACCCAACTTCACACTTCTTTTCTGAAAACTGCGGCAAAACGCTCAACGTCTTTCTGATGTCGCGCGTTGTAAAGCCGTCAAGACAGGAGTTTTCCCATGAGAAAGACAGTCATCCTCACCGCAGTAGCGCTTTGCTCCACTGCCGTATGGGCTCAGGAACAAGGACGCGTACTCTCCGCCACCCCTATCGTTCAGCAGGTGGGCGTTCCCCAGCAAGTGTGCGGCAACGAGACGGTTTACAGCGGTTCGCGTAATTCGGGCGCAGGAGCGGTCATGGGAGCCATTGCAGGCGGCGCAGCCGGCAACGCCATTGGCAAGGGAAATGGGAGAGTTGCAGCTACCGCATTGGGCGTGATTGGCGGAGCAGTCCTAGGCAACCAGATTGAAGGAAGCGGCCGCCCCCAGTACGAAACCGTGCAGCGCTGCACGACCGAAACGTATTTTGAAAATCGTACGGTGGGCTACAACGTGGTGTATGAATACGCAGGTCGCCAATACACCACTCGCACCCAGTACGACCCAGGCCAATGGATTCCTGTCACCGTCCAGCCACAGGTAGGGCAAAGTTATTCAACGCAGCCAAGCAACTATGGCGTCTATGGATCAGGAAACACCTACGCGCAACCTGGCGTGGTCACATCGACCTACCCGGCTCCTGCGGCCTACATTACCCCGCCCGTGACAGTGATTGAATACAACTACACGGATGGCCGCCGCCCCTACCATCACCACGGCAACCCCTACTGGCGTTGAGTAGCCCATAGCCGTCAACATAGAAGAGCCCCCTTTGTGGGGCTTTTCTCATTCGGCAGACACCTTTCACACCTCAGCGTCGCATCAACCGTCGTTACATGGATTGACTGCCCTAAAATCGAAAGTTGTCCTCACTTGCTCACGACCATGACCACCCAAACTCTCGACGGTGTGACCGTCAACACCCAAGCCAATGTGTACTTTGACGGTAAATGCGTGAGCCACGGCATTACGCTTGCAGATGGCACGAAGAAGTCCGTGGGCGTAATCTTGCCTTCGACCCTGACTTTCAATACAGGCGCACCAGAAATCATGGAATGTGTTGCGGGCTCGTGCGAATACAAGCTGGATGGCACGGATAACTGGGTGAAATCCACTCCCGGCGAAAAATTCAGCATTCCTGGCAACTCGAAATTCGACATTCGGGTGACCGAGTCATATCACTACATCTGCCACTTCGCCTAACCCCTCTCATCGAACCTGATTCCTCACATGGCAACCATTCTTCAACACCTTCCGGTTGGTCAAAAAGTCGGTATCGCTTTCTCTGGAGGTCTGGACACCAGTGCAGCCCTGCACTGGATGAAGCTCAAAGGCGCAGTACCTTACGCCTATACAGCCAACCTGGGGCAGCCCGACGAGCCCGATTACGAAGCCATTCCCCGCAAAGCCATGGAGTACGGCGCCGAGCAGGCACGCCTGATCGATTGCCGCTTGCAATTGGCCCATGAAGGCATTGCGGCTCTGCAAGCAGGCGCCTTCCATATCTCTACCGGCGGACTCACCTACTTCAACACGACCCCACTGGGTCGTGCGGTGACAGGCACCATGCTGGTGGCGGCCATGAAGGAAGATGATGTCAACATCTGGGGCGACGGCTCCACCTTCAAGGGCAACGACATTGAGCGTTTCTACCGCTACGGCCTCTTGACCAACCCATCGCTGCGTATTTACAAGCCCTGGCTGGATCAGTTGTTCATCGATGAACTCGGCGGCCGTGCTGAAATGTCTGCATTCATGACCAAGGCAGGCTTTGGTTACAAGATGAGCGCCGAAAAAGCCTACAGCACCGACAGCAACATGCTGGGGGCCACGCATGAAGCCAAGGATCTGGAATTCCTCAATAGCGGCATTCGCATTGTGAACCCCATCATGGGTGTCGCTTTCTGGAAGGACGAGGTTGAAGTCAAGCGCGAGGAAGTTTCCGTGCGTTTTGAAGAAGGTCAGCCTGTCGCGCTGAACGGTGTCGAGTTCTCTGATCCCGTGGAACTGATCCTCGAAGCCAACCGCATCGGCGGCCGCCATGGACTGGGCATGAGCGATCAGATCGAGAACCGCATCATTGAAGCCAAGAGCCGTGGAATTTACGAAGCTCCAGGCTTGGCCTTGTTGCACATCGCCTACGAACGCCTGGTCACGGGCATCCACAACGAAGACACGATCGAGCAGTACCGCATGAACGGCCTGAAACTGGGGCGCCTGCTCTACCAAGGCCGCTGGTTCGACCCACAAGCCATCATGCTGCGCGAAACAGCCCAGCGCTGGGTTGCACGAGCAATCACGGGTACGGTCACGCTCGAACTGCGCAGAGGTAACGATTACTCACTGCTCAACACCGAGAGCCCCAACCTGACCTACGCGCCAGAACGCCTGTCGATGGAGAAGGTGGAAGATGCTCCGTTTTCTCCGTTGGACCGCATCGGTCAACTGACGATGCGTAATCTTGACATTTCCGACACCCGCGGCAAGCTCGGGGTTTACTCACGTGCCGGCTTGCTGCTGCCAGGATCGCAAAACGATTTGCTCACCCTGACCGCCAGCAAAGATTAAAAGCTAGGCCTTATTGCTGCCTAAAGCCGTCCTCAGGGCCCAATGCCAGTCAGTTAAGAGCTGACTGGCATTTTTTTCGTTGGGAATTTGGAAG